>JAJYKN010000270.1 GCA_021788515.1 Nitrospirota bacterium
GAGGGGTTGGTGGTCACACCGTCAACGACGCCCAGGCTCGCCGCCTCGCGTATCTCCTTCACATTTGCCGTATCAATAAAGAATTTCACGTTTGTTCCTTTCCGGTTCATTAATAATGTGATGCATGATCCATGATGCACGATTCAGTATTTTTTACATCCTGCATCCTGCATCCTTGGAGAGCCTTTTCCAGCACCTGCACCGTATGCAGTACCCGGGCATTTGAGCCAGCCCGCGTCAACGCATTCGCGATCTGCATGCGGCAGCCGGGACAGCCCGTCACGACCATATCAGCCTGCGTTGCGATGATTGTTCGGGCTTTCTCTTCGGCAATGCCGTCGGACAGGACCCGGTGCGTAACCCGCATCACGCCGCCGAAACCGCAGCAGCGGTCCGCGTTTTTCATTTCCCTGAGTTCAAGGCCGGGGACTGAGCACAGCACGTCTCTTACGACCGCTGCGAGCCCCTGTCCCCTGCCGAGATGACAGGGGTCGTGTATGGTGACGCTTCGATAGAGAGGCGCCAATGGGGTGTCCGCAAGCTTGTCGGAAAGAAATTCATGAATATCGAGAACAACAAGGCTTGCCCCAGCAGGCCGCAGCAGTTTAGGATATTCCTTTTTAAAAGTCAAGCCGCAGGAGGCGCATGCTGTAACAATTGCGTCGGCCGTGCAGGATGATAAAACTGCCGCGTTGTGCGCTGCCAGTTCCTCCGCGGCCGCTCGGTCGCCAAGGGAAAGGAGCGGCCTGCCGCAGCACTTGAGACCCTCGGGAATGATCACCTCATAGCCCAGGGCGTTCAGGACGCGCGTTACTGCCGCCCCGATCTCCGGCTGAAAATATTCTATGGCGCACCCCGGGAAGAAGACGACCGTGCCGTTTTTTTTATTTCTTGTACTTTGTGCTCTGTACCGGGGACTCTGTTCTTCGGACTTTAAACTTTGAACTTTGAACTCCGAACTTTTGGTTTTCCCATAGTGCAGCGCGATCGGCGCAAGCCAGGCCGTGGCGCGGAGCGCGGCGGGGCGCTTCAGCACCTGAGAGATGGCCTCGTTGATGATGCCCTTTCCCGATTCCCGGATTGCCTGTTCCTTTGCCGCCTGGATGATTTCCGAGACCGGCACGTTGCTCGGGCAGGCGGCTTCGCAGGCAAGGCAGCCGGTACAGGTTGCAAGACGATCTTTAAAAATTTCAGAGACCGTAAGTTTTCCGTCCAGGACCGCCCTGACAAGCGCCATCCTGCCGCGCGCCGAGAACGACTCCCTTTGTTCGTGCAAAAAGGACGGGCAAACGGCGCGGCAGGAGCCGCACTTCACGCAACGAGTAATCGCGTCCCGGTAAGGTTCCAGCAAACTATCTGTTTTTGATCTCTTCTCTTTCACAATAAATCGATGCTGTTCAAAGTTCTTGGCAGTTGACCTGAACTACGAACTGGTGTCACGGCAGGATCGTCACCGGTGTGCCGAGCGTTACGACGCTGAACAGTTCGTCCACATCGGCATTATCGAGGGCAATGCAGCCGTCGGTCCAGTTCATGCCGACGAAGGAGCGCCCCGTGGTCGCGCCTTCCAGGACCCGGCCGTGAATGCCCACGGCCCCGCCGAGCTGCGTGTTCCAGGGCGGCTGCTGCCGCTCTTCGAGGGCCTTTTTAATCATGAAATATTCGGGCCGGGAAATCCTCCCGGACTGCAAGCCCTCTGCAGCATGCTTCAGATCGGGATAACTCAAACCCATGAATTTGTAAAACCGTTTACTGTGATTCATGGTGCAGACATAGAAATCCCCCTCGGGGGTCCGCCGGTCTCCCTGCATCCGCTTGTCGCCGTCCATGAAGCCCCTGCCGAACACGGCACGATAGGTCTTGACCGGCATATCTCCCTTGTAGAGAGTCAGGGTGTATTGCGATTTCCAGATCACAAGCCGGAGTTGCCCGGAAAGGGAGGAGAGCTGGTCGGCAAACAGGTCCGTTTTCAATGCCGGCGCTTCGGGCGCTGGAGAGATGCAGCTTAGAAGCAGAAGCGCTGTAAAAAGCCTGAACAGAGAGTAGCTATGTCTTCGAATCCGCCCCATTTTCTTCAGCCGCTGTCATGTGCGCCTTTTGACTTCATACTGCTGCGCACAGGCCTCACTGCAAAACGAGCAGAGTTTTCCGTTGATGCGCCGCGTCACCGCCCGGCTTTTCACCACGTAGGTGCGGCACTCCGGGTCCTGCACCATCTCTTCCCCCTGCACGGCCCTGCGCCGACGGTCGTCCTCATGGTAGCCCCGTATGGCGGATCGAAACAGGATCTTGAGAGCGGAGTAGGCGACGAGAACGACGAAGAAAAGGAGGATGCCGCGAATCATCGAGATTCCTTCACATTCCTTTTTTCCAAGGCCGCGATGCTCGCTCGGATATGGTCTGCGTAGGGAAAGTTCGGCGACAGCTTCAAGAGCTCCTTCCATATGTGAATGGCCGCCTGGTAGTTCTTTTTGTCGTGAGCAAAGACGATCCCCATGTTATACCGGGCATTCAAATGGCCCGGTTCCTCCACGAGCACGGCGCGGTATTCGGCAAGCGCCCGGTCAGGCATGCCGAGGTTCCGGTACGCGGTCCCCATATCGGTGCGTACGTCGGCGTTCCGGGGGTTGATGGCTAGAGCGTGTTCATACATTACGACCGCCTTCTTCCACTGGCCGCTGTCGAAGTATGCGTTCCCGAGCCCGACCAGGGCGGCGAAATTGTTCGGGTCCTCGGCCAGGGTCGTACGAAATTCCTCGATGAGCCCGTCGTAGTAGGGCCCCTGGTCGCTTTCCAGTTTATTCGAGTGTTCTATTACAGCGGGAACGGGAGTGGGAACCACCGGCGTTTTTTTCTCTTCCGACCGGATACATCCGGACAGGAGGGAAAAGAAAAGAACTGCTATGAGTAAAACATTTTTCATCATTTAGTATTAGTAAGCCCGCGGGTGCCGGCGCGCCTTCCCGCTCAATGCCGGAAATGCCTCATCCCCGTCATGATCATGGCAATGCCGTGCTCCTCGGCTGCCTTGATCACTTCTTCATCCTTGAGCGACCCGCCGGGCTGGATCACGGCCGTCACGCCGGCCTTGGCAGCTTCATCCAGGCCGTCGCGGAACGGGAAGAACGCATCGGAGGCAAGCACGGTCCCGGCAAGCGGAAACTGCGCTTTTATCTTCGCGATCTTTACGGAATCGAGACGGCTCATCTGTCCTGCGCCGATGCCGATGGTCCGGTCCCTGGTCGTGAAAACAATGGCATTGGACTTCACATGCTTGCACACCTTCCATGCAAAGGCGAGGGCTTCGTACTCGTCGTCCGTGGGCTTTCGTTTCGTCGCCACCCGGAGGGCCTTCACGTCAACGATCTTGCCGAGATCGCGGTCCTGGTAGATGAGGCCGCCCACGACCTTCTTCAGGTCCATGCCCTCGGGGGTTCCCGAAACCTGCGGGCCGATATCGAGGAGCCGCAGGTCCTTTTTCTTTTTGAGTTCATCGAGCGCGTCGGGCGCGAATTCCGGCGCCACCACCACCTCGACAAAGGTCGAAGTCAATTCCTTTGCCGTGTCATAATCAACCATGTGGTTGAACGCGATCACCCCGCCGAAGGCCGAGACCGGATCGCAGTCGCGCGCCTTGCGGTACGCGTCAACCAAGGCGGAAGCCGTGCCCACGCCGCAGGGGTTGTTGTGCTTGACGATCACCGCGGCCGTTCGGTCGTACTCCTTTGCGAGTTCGAGCGCGCTGTT
>JAJYKN010000271.1 GCA_021788515.1 Nitrospirota bacterium
CACGGACCTCACGCTCTATCCCACGGTGGTGAGCCACATGCAGGCGCGGCTCGCGGGGCCCCGGGAGGCGATCGCCATTGCCGACCGGATGCAGCGGCTTTGTGAGAAGCTCGGAACGGAATCGCGCTGGAACGAGGAGAAGCGCTGCCTGGAAATCCCGGTGAAGAAGGAAGAGAAGGTTGGGAAAAGCGAGGGCGAAAACATTGGGCGATAGCGGACTGAGGTACGAGTGATGCAATACCCGGCCCCCAGCCCTCAGCACGCAGTCCTTATTGTCTTGTCAGATGGCGGTACTTGATCCGGTGCGGCTGATCAGCGTCGGCCCCGAGCCGCTTCTTCCGGTCCTCTTCGTACTCCGAATAGTTCCCGTCGAAGAAAACCACCTTGCTGTCGCCTTCAAAAGCGAGCATATGCGTCGCGATCCTGTCGAGGAACCAGCGGTCGTGGCTGATGACGACCGCGCAGCCTGCAAAGTTCTCGAGCCCTTCTTCGAGCGCCCGCATGGTATTCACGTCGATGTCGTTCGTGGGCTCGTCCAGGAGCAGTACGTTCGCTTCTTCCTTCAGGATCCGCGCCAGATGCACGCGGTTCCGTTCACCGCCGGAGAGCACGCCGACCTTCTTCTGCTGGTCCGTTCCCCCGAAGTTGAACCGCGACACGTAGGCGCGGGAGTTCATCAGGAGTTTGCCGAGCTGGACCTGCTCCTGGCCGCCGGTGATCACTTCCCAGATGGTTTTGTTCGGGTCGAGAACATCGCGGCTCTGGTCAACGTAGCCCAGCTTCACGGTCTCGCCGATCCTGATCGTGCCTTTATCGGGCTTGTCCCGGCCCGTGATCATGCGGAACAGCGTGGTCTTGCCCGCCCCGTTCGGCCCGATCACGCCGACGATGCCGCCCGGCGGAAGCATGAAGGACATGTTCTCCACAAGGATATTGTCGCCGTAGGCCTTGGTCACGTTCTCGGCCTCGATCACCACCTTGCCGAGCCGCGGTCCCGGCGGAATATAGATCTCCAGTTCCTTGCCGCGCGCCTCGGTCTGCTGGCGGAGCATTTCTTCGTAGGAGCTGATGCGCGCCTTTGATTTCGCATGCCTGCCCTTGGGCGACATCCTGATCCATTCGAGCTCGCGGGCGAGCGTTTTCTGGCGCTCGCTCTCGGTCTTCTCTTCCAGCTTCAGACGTTCGCCCTTCTGCGCAAGCCAGGAGGAATAGTTGCCTTTCCAGGGAATTCCCTGGCCGCGGTCGAGTTCGAGGATCCAGCCGGCCACGTTGTCGAGGAAGTAGCGGTCATGGGTCACGGCGATCACCGTCCCCTCGTATCGCTGGAGATGATGCTCCAGCCAGGCAACGGACTCGGCATCGAGATGGTTCGTGGGCTCGTCAAGCAGCAGGATGTCGGGCTTCTGCAGCAGCAGCCTGCAGAGCGCCACCCGGCGTTTTTCTCCTCCGGAAAGGACCGCGACCTTCGTATCCCCTGCCGGGCAGCGCAGGGCGTCCATTGCCATGTCGAGCCTGCTGTCCAGTTCCCAGGCGTTCGCGTGATCGAGCTTCTCCTGCACCGCGCCCTGACGCTCGATCAGCTTCTGCATCTCGTCGTCGGACATGGGATTGGCGAAGCTTTCGTTGATTTTGTTGTACTCATGCAAAAGGTCAACGGTCTGCTGCACGCCCTCTTCCACGCACTGACGCACCGTCTTGTCCGGATCGAGCTTCGGCTCCTGTTCGAGAATCCCGATGGTGTAGCCGGAAGAAACCACGACCTCGCCGACGAACTCCTTGTCCTGGCCGGCCATGATCCGGAGCAGCGAGCTCTTGCCCGAGCCGTTCAAACCCAGCACGCCGATCTTGGCGCCGTAGAAGTAGGAAAGGTAAATGTCCTTTAAGACCGGCTTTTTATCGTAAAACTTGCCCACGCCGACCATGGAATAGATTATCTTGTTCGGTTCAGCCATAGCTTATTCATATCCTCCGGAAAAATGGTAGGCTCTTTGTACACCTAGGACGGCGGCGTGTCAATAAAAAAGGCGGGGAAGAAGGCCGGGGTTCACTTCCGGCCTCGCGCGAGAATAGCGCGGATATCTTTATCATCGTAGGTTTCCCTTCTCCACCGGTACGGCAGATCGATGATCGCACCCGGTTCCTTTATGATAAGCAACGCCCGGAATGCTTCCGCCAGAACCACCCGCTGCTGGGCAACGTTGAACGGCAGCCCAAAGGGATGACCAAAGGGCCACCTTAGAAAAACCGTCCTCGGCGGCTTGACCTTCTCCGAGTATTCGCGCACGATCGACACGCCGATCGTCGGGATCCCCCTGCTCTCGATTTCCCGCTGTATCAATCCCACGGATTGATTGCAGATGCCTCAGCCGGGCGTCAGGAGAACGATATCGACCTTGTCTTTTTTCAGGCGCAGTGCGACGTCGCGGCCGGTCGTGTTGATCAGCGTCGGAATATGCCTGCCCGTGATATGGCCCATGAAACCGTAATGCAGGTCGGCAACATGTCCGATGAGCCCCTCTTGTTCAAATTCCTTCAGGCGTTCCACGGGAAAAACGATGTTGATGTCTCTATCGGCATCGGCATGATCATAGTAGTCGTGGGTGATCATGAGACTCGAGAGCGGTTTCCTCAGATCGATCGTTCTGTATGACGGATCGCCGTCAGGGTCCTTCATGTCGAAGGGTTCCTGGTCTCTGTGATGAACGCCTGCCGTGGTCACGATCGCCACCCTGCATTGATCGAGCGGTTTCGTCACCGCAGTCCAGGGAATGTCTACCGATTTCCACGGCTCGTAGGAAGCCGTGAATCGTTCCGACAATGAGGGGAAGCGCGTGATGATTTTCGCGATGAATTGGTTTTTTAGTCTGCTGAAGCTCATATACCCTCATGCTCCTAAACCAGAGCAACAAAGTCGTAAAATTTCTTCACCGCAGAGGACGCAAAGAACGTCCTGAAGGAGAAATGGTGAAAGAGAAGGCGAAAGGGGGTTAAAGCCAGAAATCTTTTATTCTCCATCTCACTTCTCCCTTTCCCCTGAAGGAGGTTTTCGAATTTACATCAATTCAGCCTTTATATGCCGCTATCCCTTCAGCATTTCCTCAATCGTGATCCTGACCGAATCGCAGAGCGACGGCAAGTCGTAGCCGCCTTCGAGCACGAATACGGACGGACAGGACGCGCAGGCATGCAGGATGCCCCTGACGATGCCGTGAATTCCCTCGTCCGATACCCGGATGTTCGCATGGGGGTCGTTCACGTGTATGTCGTAGCCCGCGGACACGAGAACGAGGTCCGGCTTGAAACGATGGACGAGGCCGGGAAGAATGTCCTGATACACGTACAGATAATCCTTGTTTCCCGAGCCGGCCAGGATCGGGACATTGTAGGTGAACCCCAGGCCTTTGCCCGTGCCGCGTTCCATGTCCCTGCCCGTCTCGGGATAGTAGGGATGCTGATGCGTGCTGAAATAGAATACGCTGTCGTCCTCCTCGAAGATGTGCTGCGTGCCGTTGCCGTGGTGGGCGTCGAAATCGATGATAAAAACGCGCTCGAAACCGATGGTCTGGGCATACTTTGCGCCGACCGCGACATTGTTGAAGATGCAGAACCCCATGCCCTGGTTTGGTTCGGCATGGTGTCCCGGAGGCCGGATCGCGCAGAACGCGCGACCTATCCCGCCGTTTCTGCATTGTTCGATAGCTTCCAAAACCGCGCCCGCGGCATGGAGCGCCGCCTCAAAGCTGTT
>JAJYKN010000272.1 GCA_021788515.1 Nitrospirota bacterium
TCTTGGAATCGCCGTGGTCAAGCTATTGAACGGCTGAACAGGCCGGGAAAGCTGTTGACTTTGATTCTCTCTTGCCGTATTGTTAAGCTGTATAGCAGCTGGGGGAGCCGAACATGGCTGAGAGTCCTTTCCAGGACGACCCTTAGAACCTGATCCGGGTAGTGCCGGCGTAGGGAAGGCGATGAAAGCATCGAAAACAACCTTTCGTGCCGTATCCTACCGGATACGGCCTTTTTGTTGCATGCTGCAAAAGGACAGGGTGTCGGATGTGATGACCATTTCCTTGAACGGAGAAAAACGGGAGATCCCCGATGGACTGACAATCCGCGGATTACTGGAGTTGCTGCACATACAGCACCAGCGAGTGGCCGTTGAGCTGAACGAGTCTATTGTGAAAAAAGACAACTACGGCTCGACAACAATCAAGAGCGGCGATATCCTGGAAGTCGTAAGTTTCATGGGTGGCGGAACAACATAGTTCAGATGAGGAGTGCAAAAAATGATCGACGACAAGCTTGTTATCGCGGGCATCGAATTCAAGTCCAGGCTCTGGGTCGGGACCGGCAAGTACAAGGATTTTGCGGAAACGAAGAAGGCCATCGAGGTCTCGGGCACCGATGTGGTGACCGTCTCGGTCCGGCGCGTGAACATCATCGACAAGAGCAAGGAGAACCTGCTCGATTACATCGATCCGAAGAAGTACAAGATCCTTCCCAATACCGCGGGCTGCTACACGGCCAAAGACGCCATCCGTACGGCCATGCTTGCCGCCGAGGCGGGGATCACGAAGCTCGTAAAGCTTGAGGTCATCGGCGACGACAAGACCCTTTTCCCGGACAATGAAGCGACGCTCGAAGCTGCGAAGGTGCTGGTGAAAGAGGGGCTGATCGTGCTGCCGTACATGAGCGACGACCCGATCATGGCAAAGAAGCTTGTTGACATCGGCTGCCCGGCGGTCATGCCGCTTGCCGCGCCCATCGGTTCGGGTCTGGGCATCAGGAACCCTTATAACATCCGCATCATTATGGAAACGGTCAAGGCGCCGATTATCGTCGATGCCGGCGTGGGAACTGCCTCCGATGTCGCATTCGCCATGGAACTCGGCTGCGATGCCGTGCTTCTCAATACGGCGATTGCAGGCGCAAAGGACCCGATCGCCATGGCCGAGGCCATGAAGTATGGAGTGCTCGGCGGCAGGCTTGCGTATAAGGCGGGGCGAATCCCGAAGAAACTCTATGCCACGGCGAGCAGTCCGATCGAAGGGATGATCGGGAACTGAGAAGAAGATACGGAGAATCGGGGACGCGGCGAAACGGTGAAAAGGATGAACGATTTTATCTCCGCGTCTCCCTATCTCCGATTCCCCCATTCGGAGGTCATTTTTGCCCGTAGATTTCAAGCTCTATCTGATCACTGACCGGAAACAGATCAAGATGCCGCTTTCTGCTGCAGTGCGGCTGGCGCTCGAAGGCGGCGTCCGGGCCGTTCAGCTCAGGGAAAAAGGCTTGCCCATACGGGAGCTGCTCGCTTTGTCGCAGGAGCTCAGGGCGATGACAAAAGAGTTCGGCGCAAAACTTTTTATCAACGACCAGGTGGACGTGGCCGTGGCTGTTGAGGCAGACGGAGTGCACCTCGGGCACGCGAGCATGCCCGCGGCAGCGGTCAGGAAAATCGTGGGCACCAAGCTGATGATCGGCGTCTCAACGCATACTGTCGAAGAGGCCCGGCTGGCCGAGTCGGCCGGCGCCGATTTTGTGACCTTCGGCCCCATTTATGAAACGCCGTCGAAAATGCAATTAGGAGCGCCGATCGGACTTGATGCCCTGAGAAGCGCGAAACGGGCCGTGGACATTCCGATCTTTGCCCTGGGCGGGATACGGGGCAGCAACATCGGCCATGTGCTTTGGGCCGGCGCGTACGGCGTTTCGATGATATCGGCGATTTTCGGGGCTGAGGACATCCGGAAAAGAGCAAAGAACCTTTCTGAAATGATCAATATTGTAGACCGGTCCATCTGCGTTCAGTGCGGCCGCAGATAATGGAAATCCGGGAACCAGCCGGGAAGCGGAAGCTTAGCGAGGTGCGGAATGACTCAGATACTGGAAGCAAGAAAAGGGAACATCACCGCTGAGATGGAGGCCGTAGCCAGGGCCGAGAGTGTGAGTATTGCCCATGTTCTTGAAGGCGTGGCCAAGGGCACGATCGTCATCACGAGGAACAGCAGGCACACCTCCATCACGCCGCTCGGCGTGGGCAAGGGTTTGCGGACCAAGATCAATGCCAATATCGGAACCTCCAAGGACCGGATGTCCATTGAAGGCGAGATCGAGAAGCTCAAAGTGGCCGTTGCCGCAGGAGCGGACGCGGTCATGGACCTTTCCACCGGCGGGCCGATCGTCGGGATCCGCAAGGAGATCCTGAAACAGTCAACGGTCTCCATCGGCACCGTGCCGATCTATCAGGCAGCGGTTGAGACCGTTGAACAGGGGAAGCCCATCGTCCAGATGGACCCCGACCTCCTGTTCCGGGTGATCGAGCAGCAGGCCGAAGAGGGCGTGGACTTCGTGACCGTGCATTGCGGCGTGACCCGGTCGAGTCTGGAGCGACTGAAGAAACAGGGCAGGATCATGGATGTCGTCTCCCGCGGCGGCGCTTTCCATATCGAGTGGATCATCTATAACGACGCCGAGAACCCGCTGTTTACGCAGTATGACCGGCTCATCGAGATCGCAAAAAAATACGACGTGACCCTTTCGCTCGGCGACGGCATGCGTCCGGGCTGTCTTGCCGACGCAACGGACCGGGCCCAGATCGAAGAGCTGATCACCCTGGGGGAACTGCGGGACATTGCCCACGAGGCGGGGGTACAGGTCATGATCGAGGGGCCGGGCCACGTCCCGATCAACCAGGTCGAGACGAACATGAAGATCCAGAAGGAACTCTGCAAAGGCGCTCCGTTCTACGTGCTCGGTCCGCTCGTGACCGACGTTGCTCCGGGCTACGATCACATCACCTCCGCTATCGGCGGCGCAATCGCCGGTGCGGCAGGCGCCGACTTCCTCTGCTATGTGACGCCTTCCGAGCACCTCCGCTTGCCGGACCTGGATGACGTGCGCGAGGGGGTCATCGCCTCCCGGATCGCGGCCCATGCCGCGGACATCGCGAAAGGCGTTCCGGGCGCACTGGACTGGGACAAGGAAATGGCGCGGCGGCGCAAAGCCCTCGACTGGAAAGGCCAGATCGAGCTTTCGATGAACCCCGACAGGGCGCGGAAGCTCCGCGAGTCGAGCATGCCGAAGGAAACGGACGTCTGCACCATGTGCGGCGAGTTCTGTTCCATGAAGGGCATGAGCAAATATCTCAAGAAAGAAGACACCGCGAGCCGTCCCGCAAAGCGGGGCGTGTAATTACGAAAAGGGATTGCGAAATGAAGAATGCACTGAAAAGAATAAGCGTGTTACTGTTTTTTCTGGTCCTGTCGCCCTCTATATATGGTCAGACGGCAACAAAGCCCGATGTTGTTCTTGAACCGGCAACGCCGGGGCCGGGCGATGTCATGGTCGTTACGGTCAAGAACGCACTTGGACAGGTGGAGGGGACGTTTAACGGCAAGAAAGTCTATTTCAATCCCTCGAAGGAATCGTTCAAGGCCATCGTGGCAATCGACTACTTTACCGAACCGGGGAAATACGATCTGGACATTTCCGTAAACAGATCCGTCTTTAAAGATCGGAA
>JAJYKN010000273.1 GCA_021788515.1 Nitrospirota bacterium
CCACATCTTCGATTTCCGAGCGTTCCCGGGAATATTTCTGATACCGCTGGTGGTCGGCGGCAACGCCGGGATCGGACAGGAGCCTTGTCAGTTCGTCGTATTTTTCAGCTACTGCATCTAATTTTCTTAGCATAAGTCAAAATTAATTCTACCACTGAGGCACGGAGACACGAAGAAAAAAATATGTCGTCATTGCGAGAGGCCGGAGAGAGCGCGGCAATCTGGTTAGCTTCGGGATTGTTTCGTCGCTTTGCTCCTCGCAATGACAATTCTCGTTGTCTTCTCTGTGCCTCAGCGTCTCTGTGGCGGAAATGTTTCTCCAACAAAAAACCCCGCTTCAGCGGGGTTCCATCGCGATGGCTTCCTTGAGGGACCGGAGGGCCACCTCAATCTGATCGTCCGATGGCTCCCGGGTCGTGAGTCGCTGAAGCCAGAGCCCCGGCTGCATCAGGGCCTTGATCACGGGATGCCCGCATTTCGTTGCGCTGTACTTGATGAACTCATACCCCAGTCCGGCGATGAGCGGCAGGAGCACGAGCCGCGACAACCCTTTTGCCCAGAGCGGCCAGGTGCCCGGGATCAGGGAAAAGACGAGAATGGAAAGCGCTATTACCGCGATCAGGAAGCTGGTGCCGCACCGCGGATGGATCCGGGAATAAGGCCGCGCATTCTGGACCGTGAGCTCGACCCCGGCTTCGTAGGCCGCGATGGACTTGTGCTCCGCCCCGTGGTATTCGAAGACCCGCCGGATGTCTTTCATGAAGGAGATGCCGGATACGTAGCCGAGAAAGAGGGCAACGCGGAGCACGCCGTCCGTCAGGTTGAACAGGACGCTGCTTTTCGTGACCGCGTCGTATCTCATGCCGAGCAGGTTGGTGAGGAGGAGGGGCAGCCCCAGGAAAAGGGCGAGCGAAAAGGCCAGCGCCACGATCATGGTCCCCGCCATGGCAAGGGAGCCGATCTCCTCTTTTTTCCCGTCTTCGCTTTCGATCGCTTCGTTCGCCGAAAAATTGAGCGCACGGATGCCGAGCCACAAGGCTTCGAACAGGGCCACCGAGCCCCTGATGATCTTCGTCTTGAACAGGGGGAACCGCTCGCTCAGCGGAAGGATCGTTTCCCGCAACACGGCGATCTCGGCAGTGGGTTTGCCGCCCTTGCGCACGGCCACGGTGAAGGCGTGGGGTGAGCGCATCATCACGCCCTCGAGCACGGCCTGCCCGCCGATATTCATGTTTTCGGGCACCTCAGAACCTCACAGAGGGTCATGCAGCAAGTAGCAGGTAGCAAGAGTTTCCCTGCCCCTTGCTGCTTGGCCCATGCCCCTTGGCACTTACGCCTTGTTGTATTTTTTCCTGAACTTGTCGACGCGGCCTTCGGTGTCGATGAGCTTCTGCTTGCCGGTAAAGAAGGGGTGGCAGTTCGAGCAGATATCAAGTCTTATGTTCGGCTTTGTGGAGCGGGTCTGGAACGATTCGCCGCAGGCGCAGTGAACCGTTGCTACCTTGTAGTCGGGATGAATATCTTGCTTCATTGTACGTTCCTCCTGAAATAAACCATAGCCACAGCTCGGAGCTGTGGCTATTTTTGTTAAGGCCGAGATAATATACCAAACTGCGCAAAAATACAAGAGAAAAATTATTTGTTCATGGAGTCGAGGAAGTCCCTGTTGGTTTTGGCCTGCTTCAGCTTCTCGAGCAGGAACTCCATGCTCTCGACCGTGGACAGCGGGTTCAGCACCTTGCGGAGCACCCACATGCGGTTCAGGTCTTCCTTCTCCACGAGCAGCTCTTCCTTCCGGGTCCCCGAGGCGTTGATGTCGATGGCCGGGAACACGCGCTTGTCCACGAGCTTCCGGTCCAGGTGGAGTTCCATGTTGCCGGTGCCCTTGAATTCCTCGAAGATCACATCGTCCATGCGGCTGCCGGTGTCCACGAGCGCCGTTGCCAGGATCGTGAGGCTGCCGCCGTTCTCGATGCTGCGGGCCGCGCCGAAGAAGCGCTTGGGCCGCTGGAGCGCGTTCGCGTCCAGACCGCCTGACAGCACCTTGCCCGAGGCCGGAATGATGGCATTATGGGCACGGGCGAGGCGGGTGATGCTGTCCAAAAGGATCACCACGTCTTTTTTGTGCTCCACCAGGCGTTTTGCGCGCTCGCTCACCATGTCCGCGACCTGCACGTGCCTTTGCGGCGGCTCGTCAAAGGTGGAGCTGATGATCTCGGCTTTGACCTGGCGCTGCCAGTCCGTGACTTCCTCCGGCCGTTCGTCGATCAGGAGCACGATCAGCTTAATGTCGGTATGGTTTTTCAGGATTGCCTTGGCAATGGACTGGAGCAGCATGGTCTTGCCGGTCCGCGGCGGCGCCACGATCATACCGCGCTGGCCCATGCCGATGGGTGTGACGAGATCTATGGCTCGCGTTGTATAATCAGTGGGAGTATATTCGAGCTTGATCTTTTTTTCGGGATAGTAGGGAGTGAGGTTGTCGAAGAGGATCTTGGACCGGGAGATCTCGGGGTCCTCGTAGTTTATGGCATCAACTTTGAGCAGCGCGAAGTAGCGTTCGCCTTCCTTGGGCGGACGAATCTGTCCGGAGACCGTGTCGCCGGTGCGGATGCTGAATCGTCGTATCTGGGAGGGCGATACGTAGATGTCGTCCGGGCCCGGCAGATAGTTGTAATCGGGCGCCCGGAGGAAGCCGAATCCGTCAGGCAGGATCTCGAGCACGCCTTCTCCGAAGATCATGCCGTTCTTCTCGGTCTGGGCCTGCAGGATGGCGAAAATGAGCTCCTGCTTCCTCATACCGCTGACGCCTTCGACCTTCAGTTCGTCCGCCATGGTGGTCAGTTCGGCGATGCTTTTGCCTTTTAGTTCTACTAAGTTCATTATTTACTCCTTGGCCCGGGTTTGAGGGGCAGATGGGGTCTCTTCCTTGCAACGGGGGTGGGTTGGTGGTTTATACTGCTCCTGTAAGCGTTTGAACACATGAATGCACAAAAAAGTCGAGTTTTGAAAGGCGGCGGGCCTTCAGCTTATTGGATTGTGTGATGTATGGTCAGCGACTCTGCCGGGTTGTGAGTTTGAAACGGACGTGCCTTCCTCTGTACATAGGGTGCGTATTTTTGTTTACCTGAGTTATATGAGTGTGCTGGGTTTGGAAATAGGGGTTGTTGTTTAGGCCAGTACGTTGAAAAAAAATATACCGCATAAACGCTCTTTTGTCAACATTTTATTTTCCACACACGATGCTGGAGCGAAGGGTGATCGCCGAGCAGGCGAATATCGATGCCGAGCAAAAATCGATCGTCGGTCTCTCGCTCCAGATCGCCGACCTGAACGCCAGGGCGGCAGACATTAAAGCCGGCGCCAAGAACTGGCAGCTCGTGGACCAGCAAGGCGTGATCCTGGTCCTGGAAGACGTTTCCGCCGAGGCCCGGCGGCAGGGAGTGAGCGTTCTGTCCGTGCGTCCTTCTCCGGAGATCGACAAGGACAACTACAAGGAAGTCACGATGACCCTCGACTTGAAGGGCAGGTACCGGGAACTGTCCGAGTATTTCAAACAGCTTGAGAATCAGTCACGGCTCGTGAATATCCGAAAGATACGGGTTGAGGCCTGCCCGGACTCTTCGTCCTCCTGCGCGACTCAGCTGGAAGCGGTCACGTACCTGGCGAAGTGAGGAGCTATCAGCAGACAGACGATTATGCGAAGTCCCTT
>JAJYKN010000274.1 GCA_021788515.1 Nitrospirota bacterium
CTGTATACTCGCTAAAGCTTCCATGGATGACACCCCCTTTAACCTAAACTTGGAGTGTCACCCTATTTTCTCAAATCCTTGGGATCATAAACTGGTCGCTACGACAGATTTAATGTACAGAAATGAGGAGAATTTGTCTATCCGTATTTCTACCGATATTCGGAAATAAATTATTATTATCCAGGTCCCGCTATTTGCCGAAAATCAGCAGAGGGTCCTTTCCATGGTACTGAGGTTCAGCTGGTGTTTGGTTGTTCTTTTGCATGAGAAGACACTCGCCCTTCCGCATCGAATTACACCACGAGAATAGACCAGAGCACAGGAAATTGCAAGGATTTATGAGGTGAAAAACGCCGGGAAACAAGGCGCGCGCTCAGGCACTGAGCTTGTCTTTCTTCAAAATCTCACCGATGTTACGAAAGATGCCGCTATTGCTTGAGTATGGACTTTTAAAATGTAATATGGCCGGATTTCAAAAGGTGAGCGTGAAGATACAACTGCCGCAGGTTCATCATCGTGGACGCGGGATTCAATTCCTGGTTCGTTTCTCAGCTGCTGGTTTCTTTTGTTCACCGTAAATGACCGGCATTCCTGACATCCCGAAATGGTTCTGAAGCAATCTGCTGACCAGTTCCGCCTGTTGCAACGGCGTCAGTTGCTCCCATTTGCCGGACTTTTTGGCCTTCTCGACTGCTTCCCGAAATACGTCGTCCATTTCGCGTCCTCTATCTCAGGTAATTAACAGATACCTTCCGCGGGCGTCATCCTTCTCATCGGGTGTCGGCCTGCTTTGTCCATCTTGAAGAACTTGATGGCTCCCTGGAACTGCCCGGCCCTAGACGCCAACTTCCCGGTACTGTTCAGCCATGCTCACCAGTTTTGGTATATCGAGGATCAGGGCCACTGTTCCGTCCCCCAGCAGCGTGGCGCCGGAAATGCCCTCTACGTCGCGGTAGAACGCGCCGAGCGACTTCAGGACCGTCTGGTGCTGGCCGACGATTGCGTCAACGACCAGGCCGAGGCGCCGCCCGCCCGCATTCGTGATCACGATCTGCTCGATCAGCGGCGCCTCGCCGTTGACGGCGAATTGCTCCCGCAGCCGGATGTACGGCACGATATGGCCCCGCACGTTGATCAGGTTCCTGTTTCCCTTGCTGAAGGCGTTGTCACGCGTCAACTCCACGCACTCCTCGACGAGCGGGAGCGGGAAGATGTAGCTGTCCGCGCCGATCTTCGTGAGGAAGCCGTCGATGATGGCGAGAGTGAGCGGCAGCTTCAGCGTAATCGTCGTGCCCGCGCCTTTTTCGCTGCTGATCTCGAGGACGCCGCGGATCGCGTCAATGGACCTTTTTACCACGTCCATGCCGACCCCGCGTCCGGAAATGCCGGTGACCTGCCTCGCCGTTGAAAAACCCGGGGCCAGGATGAATTGCCACAGCTCCTGCTCCGTGATTTCCGCATCAATCCGGAGCAGGCCCCGTTCCACTGCCGTGGCGCGGATCGTCTCAACGTCCAGTCCCGCGCCGTCGTCCTGGACCCGGATCAGCACATGGGCGCCGGAATGCAGCGCGGAAAGATGGATCGTGCCTTTTCTCGGCTTGCCGGCCGCCATGCGTTCGTCGGGGCGCTCGATGCCGTGGTCGATGCTGTTCCTGATGATGTGCACGAGCGGGTCACCGAGCTTCTCGATGACGGTCTTGTCCAGCTCGGTCTCGGCGCCGTCGGTCGTGAGCTCGATTTCCTTGCCGAGCTCCGCGGAAAGATCGCGCACAACCCGCTTGAACTTGCTGAAGGTCGTGCCGATGGGCAGCATCCGGATGCTCATGGCATTGTCGCGGAGATCGGCGGTCAACCGCTCTACTTCTTCGGCGATCGACTGGAGCGCGGAATTCCCGAGGGTCAGCGCGGTCTGGCTCAGGCGCGCCTGGACCGTAACGAGCTCGCCGACGAGGTTCACGAGGCTGTCCAGCTTGCCTGTCGCCACCCGGATGCTTGATGTAGCGTCGGCGCCTTGCCGCTGTTCCCGCGCATCCTGTTGTTCCGTTGATGCGGTCCGCACCTTGTCGTTGCCAACCGGTCCCTTCTCGTCGTTCAGGGGCAGGAGAAGGTCGGCCCCGCGCACAAAGCTTTCCGCCTGCGCGAGGTCGGCGCCGCGCGGATTGGAATAAGCCCTGGTCCCTGTTTTCCCCGATGTCTGCTTTTTGAACAAAGCGACGATCTGCTCTGTTCTTTCCGTGTCGGCCTTGCCGTCCCGGTAAATGACGTCGAACAAACTGGTGAGTTGATCGCTGGCCAGGATGGTCAGGTCGATGATCTCTTTGGTGACAACGATTTCTCCCTTGCGCACCAGATCGAAGTATGCTTCGATTTCATGGGCGAACGAGGCAATATCGTAAAATGCGCACATGCCTGACGAGCCCTTGATCGTATGCAGGACGCGAAATGCCCGGTTGATCGACTCGCTGTCCGCGGGACTCTTTTCCAACTCAAGCAATGTGGCTTCGAGCTCTGCAAGCAGCTCATAGGCCTCTTCTTTGAAAGTGATCCGAAGTTTTTCTACGATATGCTCCATGGAATCATCCGATTCATCGTTCATGGGGCCCCTGCTCTCTTCCACGGCTTCCTCCGATTATGATGCATGCGAATGCTCTCGATGCATTTTAAAAACAGCAAGCCTCCTCTGCACTGCTCGAACAGAGGAGGTGAGATCAAAAGTTTATTTTCCTGCGGCTCCTGATCCTGTATTTCCCGAAGAGAGCCGTAATCAGTCTGTTGCTGCAGGGCCGGCGGTCTCCTTATTGTTCTCCGCTGCCTGCACCAGGGCCAGTTCGTCGGTCGAAAAGACTTTGTCTATGTCCAGGATGATGATGAAATGGTCGTTCTGTTTCCCCATCCCCTTGATGAATTCCGTGTTGAGCTTGGTCCCGATCTTGGGAGCGGGCTCGATGTGGTCCGCCCCCAAATCCAGCACCTCCTCCACCGAGTCCGCAAGCGCCCCCAGGACCGCGGTCTCGCCGTCCACCGCTACTTCGACGATGATGATGCAGGTGTGCGCCATCTGCTCGGTCCTGGTCAGCCCGAACTTGAGCCGCAGGTCCACCACCGGCACCACGCTACCCCGGAGGTTGATCACCCCGCGCATGAACTCCGGCGTCTTCGGCACCCTGGTGATGCTCCTGAAATCGAGCACCTCGCGCACTTTCCCGATGTCCAGGGCAAACACCTCGTCATCGAGTGTAAAGGTGAGATACTGGGTGGTTTCCATGATCGCTGCCGTTGTCATCGGTCCCTCCGTTAAAATTTCTCGAACTCGCTGTCTTTGGCGTCGCTGCCGTTTCCCTTGAACTGTCCGTCGCCCAGGTTCAGGGTCGCGCCGGCGTGCGTGAGCGGGGCCCCTGAGAGCACGGTCACGGGCCTTGGCGCAAGATGATGGGTGACTCCCGCCTTGTGTACAGGAGCGACCGGTCGCGTCAGCGATGTCCTCATTCCGCGGCCCGGATCGATCTCGTCTGTTTTGAAGAACGAGATCGCGCCCTGAAGCTGTTCCGCCTGGGACGAAAGCTCTTCAGCCGTGGACGACATCTCTTCTGCGGCGCTCGCATTCTGCTGGATTACCTGATTTAACTGCTGGATCGCGGAGTTGATCTGGCCCGCGCCGCTGGTCTGCTCTTTACTGGCCGCGCTGATCTCCTGGACGAGTTCGGCG
>JAJYKN010000275.1 GCA_021788515.1 Nitrospirota bacterium
TTTCTTGGGATAATCGGGGATGGTCCTGATTTTTGACTTGATCGTCATTTTTGTTCTCCTTACTGGTTCTTTTTTGTTTGCTGCAGAGTACGTGGAGGCTGGATATGAAACATTCAATTTTGCGGACGGCAGGCAACCGTGGGCAGCATCCCGTTCCCGGCTATCAGCAGCTCTCGCCCTCGGCATCGCCAATTTCCCGGTATTGCTCGACGCCGATCTGGTAAAGGTCGCTGCCGTGCACATCGTTCACAACCACGGCGGGAAAGTCCTCGACCTCAAGCCGCATCACAGCCTCGGTACCCAGCTCGGGATAGGCAATCACCTCTGCCTTCCTGATCGCCCGCGAAATAAGAGCGCCCGCTCCGCCGATGGCGGCGAAATAAACGGCCTTGTGCTTTTTGATCGCATCCTTCACTTCCTGGCCGCGCGGCCCCTTGCCAATCATGCCCTTGAGGCCCAGTTCAAGCAAAGTCGGCGTATACTTGTCCATGCGATAGCTCGTCGTCGGCCCTGCTGAGCCGATGGGTTTTTCCGGAGGCGCCGGCGTGGGACCGGTGTAGTACAGGATTTGACCGGCGAGATCAAAGGGAAGCTTCTCCCCTTTGTTATGGCCGTCGACCATGTGCTTGTGGGCCATGTCCCGTCCCGTGTAGATGATGCCCGTAATCAGCACGCGATCGCCAGCCCTGAGCCTCATAATCACTTCCTCGGTCAGAGGAGGAGTCAATTTTATCGGGTCGGTCATGATTCACCTTAATCAGCATGGCGCAGAGGGCAGAGAGAACGCTTTGCTCTCTGCCCTCTGCTCTACAAAATGATCGTCTTATGCCTCGCCGCGTGACAATTGATGTTCACCGCCACCGGCAGGCTCGCGATGTGACAGGGAAAGCTTTCCACGTGCACGGCCATGGCAGTCACCTTGCCGCCGAGCCCTTCCGGTCCGATTCCGGTCTTGTTCACGGTCCTGAGGAGCGCCTCTTCAAGCGACGCAAGTTCCAGTTTGGCGTTCGGGCTTCCCACGGGCCGTAAGAGCGCTTTTTTCGCAAGGAGCGCCGCTTTCTCGAAATCGCCGCCGATCCCGACGCCGATCACCACGGGCGGGCAGGGGTTTGCGCCGGCCCGCTGCACACAGTCGAGCACAAAGCTCTTGATGCCCTCCACGCCTTCGGTGGGCCGCAGCATCCGGATCGCGCTCATGTTCTCGCTCCCCGCGCCCTTGGGCATGAACGAGATCTTGAGCTTGTCGCCGGGCACGAGCTCGGTATAAATGATCGCCGGCGTGTTGTCGCCGGTGTTCCTGCGGGTGATCGGGTCCACGACGGATTTCCGGAGATAGCCTTCCTTGTATCCTTTGCGGACACCGTCATTGATGGCGTCGATGATGAAGCCGTTCCTGATCCGGAGGTCCTGACCGATCTCCACAAAGAAGATGGCGATGCCGGTGTCCTGGCAGATGGGGATATGCTCTTCCCGCGCGACGCGGGCGTTCTCCTTCAACAACCCGATGATCTCCTGGGCGCCCTGCGACGTTTCCAGCTGTTGTGCCCGGTCAAAGGCCGTCAACACGTCGTCGCTCAGGTTGTATGCCGCGTCCACGCATATCTGCGCAACATTGTCCCGGATTTCATCTACATGAATTTCGCGCATCCTGCTTTCACCGCCTCAACGGACTTCATGAAGGCCGCCTGTTCCTCGGCGCTCAGTTTTATTTCCACGACCTGCTCGACGCCGCCCGCGCCGAGCTTCACCGGCACGCCCGCGAAGGCGCCCTTCACGCCGTACTCTTTTTCGAGATAGACGGAGCAAGGCAGGATTTTTTTCTTGTCCAGCAGCACGGCTTCGACCATCTCGAGCGTCGACGCCGAGGGGGCGTAGTAGGCGCTCCCGGTTTTGAGCAGCGCGACGATCTCGGCCCCGCCGTTCCGCGTACGGTCAACAAGCTTGCCGATGGTTGCCGTGCTCATCAGTTCGGTGATCGGAATTCCCGCAACCGTCGAGTACCGGGGAAGCGGCACCATGGTATCACCGTGCCCGCCGAGCACGAAAGCGTGGGTATTTTCAACGGACACGCCCAGTTCCAGGGCGATGAAGGTCCGGAACCGCGCGGAGTCCAGGACACCGCCCATGCCGATGACCCGCTCTTTGGGGAAACCGCTTGCCTTCATGGCAACGAACGCCATCACATCCATGGGGTTCGTGACCACGATCATCACGGCCTTCGGCGAACGCTTCCCGGTCTCCTCGGCAACCTTTTTTACGATATCGCCGTTCGCTGCGAGGAGATCGTCACGGCTCATGCCCGGTTTGCGGGCCAGTCCTGCCGTGATCACGATGATATCGGACCCCGCGGTCTCGTTGTACCCGTTCGAACCGATGATCCGTGAATCATAGCCCATCACCGGCCCGGCTTCCAAAAGATCGAGCGCCTTGCCCTGCGGCACGCCCTCGACAACGTCCACCATCACCACATCCGCGAGCCGGGTCTCGGCGATCCGCTGCACCAAGGTCGCCCCCACATTGCCCGCGCCAACTACCGTCACTTTTTTCCGCACTGCAACACCTCCCGAAAATATGCATAGAGCATGGCGCATAGGGCGTTGTCTCTCTGCTCTCTGCTCTCTGCTCTCTGCTCTCTGCACGCTGCGCGTTCACAGCTTCGTTATCTTCACCTTACTGATCTTTCTTCCTTCCAGTTCGAGGACTTCAAGCTTCAGATGTCGGTACCGGAGTTGTTCTCCCACTTTCGGCATCCTCCCGAAAAGCCCAAACACGAACCCGCCCAGAGTATTGAAGTCCGTCGACTGGAGGTTCGTATCGAGGAGCTCATTCACCTCGTCGAGCGCTGACTGGCCGGAGACCACGAAGTTCTTCTCGTCAACGATCTGGACGTCCTTTTCCTCTGATTCCAGCTCGTCGTGAATGCTGCCGACGATCTCCTCGATCAGGTCTTCGAGCGTCACGAGGCCGGAGGTCCCGCCGTATTCGTCGATGACGATCGCAAGCTGAAACCGCTCGCGCTGCATCTCGGACAACAGCTCGCTCACCCGTTTGTTCTCGGGGATGAAATATGCCGGCCTGATGAACTGCTGAATGCCGTCTTCGCGATTCACTTCACCCGACGACATGGCCACGAGGATATCCTTGATATACAGAATGCCGATGACCGTGTCCACCGTATCCTCGATGACCGGGTAGCGTGAATACCCGAACTCGGAAACGAGGGCGAACACTTCCCGGAGGGTCACATTCGAGGGTACGCTTACGATCTCGGTCCGCGGCCTCATTGCCTCCGATGCCAGCGTATCGCCGAATTCAAACACCTTGTGGAGCAGTTCCTTTTCTTCCTCTTTCAGCGAACCCCGTTCCTCGCCCAGGTTGATCATGGCCTTGATGTCTTCTTCCGTGACCGCAGTGCTGCACGAGGCGCCCTCCGGCCCCGGACCGGCCACCATATCCGCCGCGCCGGTCAGCAGGCGGGTAACCGGGGAGAGGGTATTCACGATGGCGTTGAGCGGGGCCGCCACAGCAAGGGCAAAACCATCAGGATTTCTGCACGCGATCCCCTTCGGAATCATTTTTGCGAAGAAAGCGACAAAAACGCTCATGAACAGGACGGTCAGCGCGGCGGCAAGCTGGGTCAGCACACAGGCGCGAAGGGCGATCACGGTCCCCAGCACGACGGCGA
>JAJYKN010000276.1 GCA_021788515.1 Nitrospirota bacterium
AAGACCGCGCCAGTTTGACGGCGGCGATTGCGCGCTCCAGGGCCTCATCACGACTGATGCGCAGTTTGTGCTGCAGGTGGCTCTCGGAAATCCCGATTCCCGTGTGGATCCGGGGGCGTTTTGACGTCGCGAGAGCGTCGGCTGCGACTTCGATATCTTTTGCCACAGCACGGGAAAGGGCGCAAACGACGACGGCATCGCCGACTTCTTCGCCGATTTTCCGTACGCTTTCAAAATCGCCGGGGCTCGATATGGGGAACCCGGCCTCGATGACGTCAACGCCAAGCCGAACGAGCTGCCGCGTAATTTCGAGCTTTTCCGATGTATTCATGCTCGCGCCCGGAGACTGCTCCCCGTCGCGAAGCGTTGTATCAAATATCTTGATGATGTTCATCGGCACCTCCACATCACAGGGAAGCACAACTCCCCGTGAAGAACGAAAAAAGAGATTAAGACAGATGCTCTTAATCCCTGACAAGCTCACCGTCGAATCGCTATTCCGAGCAGGACTAAGCGGCGGCCGGCTTCCGTCTCCTCGTCAGTTTATACAGCGCTTCCGCTATACCGACGGCAACGTAAGAGACCGAGACCAGGAACAGGACGAGCGCGGGATGATATGCCACAACTGCAAGAAATGCGGCAATAACGACCAAAAGGCCGAAAGGACGGCGTTCCTTCAGGTTTGCTTCTTTGATGCTGTGGTAGGTAATGTTGCTGACCATCAGCCCTGCAAGCACAAACGTCATCGCGAGCACCCAGTAATCTTTTCCGGCTGCGTCTGCGAGCCACACGAGCTTCAGATGTTCGAGTATCTCGATGATGTTGTCGTAGGCGACCACCGTCGCGGCAATCAAGATGGCCGCAGCGGGCGTCGGGAGTCCGGTAAAGTGTTTCTTCTCCGCCCCGCCCATTTGCACGTTAAACCGCGCGAGGCGCAAAGCGGCGCAGGCTACCAGGAAGAACGAACCAAGCCAGCCGACGCGGCCAAAAGACGACAGCGTCCAGGTATACACCAGCACTCCCGGCGCCACACCGAAAGAAATAACGTCGGACAGGGAGTCGATCTCGATGCCGAAGCGCGTTGCCGTATGCGTCATCCTCGCGACCCATCCGTCGAGCACGTCAAAAACGGACGCAATCATGATGGCCCAGGCGGCTGTTTCATAATTTGAATTCAGCGAAGCAATGATGGAATAGAACCCCGCGAACATGCTTGACAGCGTGATGAGGTTCGGGAGGACATAAATCCCTTTTCTCATTTCAACACCCCAATGATATCCCGTGCTCCCTTGATTCGGTCGCCCAGCTTCACCTTGAGCTCCGTGTCTTTCGGGAGGAAAATATCCACCCGCGAACCGAACCGTATCAGGCCATAACGTTCGCCTATCCTGATCGCATCTCCGGGCTTGGCATAACAGACGATGCGTCGAGCGATAAGCCCGGCGATCTGCTTTACGAGGATCTTATGCTTTCCATCGTCAATGACCATGGCGGTCTGCTCGTTGTCGAGCGAGGCTTTGTCGACCGAGGCAACGTGAAATTTCCCCGGATTGTACTTCACGAGTTCGACGGTCCCGCCAACCGGCGAGCGGTTCACGTGGACATTGAATACGGACAGAAAGATGCTGATCTGCTTCACATCCTGCTTCAGATACGTCGGTTCGAAAATGTCCTTGATCACAATCACCCGGCCGTCAGCCGGAGACACCACGAGGTCCTTTCCCGCCGGAACCGTGCGCTCCGGGTCGCGAAAAAAGAACAGGACGAAGAGCGTCAGCACAAGTGACACGTACGCCGTGTTCTTCCACCCCAATGCAAAGAGCAGAACCGTGACGATTGCCAGGGGGATGATAAACGGCCATCCCTCGGAGGCGACCGGTATACCGTAGTTTTTCATCATGATGAGATCAAACCTTTTAGCCACAGAAGCACTGAGACACGGAGAAAGCTAAAAAAGAGTCCGTCATTTAAGAAATCCTTATTCGAATCCGACGTTTCTCTGTGCCTTTGAGTCTCTGTGGCAGATTTTCCTAGTTCTTGCTCTTGTCCACGAGTTTGTTGGCGGTGATCCACGGCATCATGCTGCGGAGCTTCTCGCCCACAATCTCGATCTGGTGCGCGGCATTCAGGCGCCGACGCCCCGTCATTTCCGGATAGTTAGTGGCGCCTTCGAGGATAAAGCGTTTGGCGTACTCGCCGCTCTGGATGTTTTTCAGCGCTTCCCTCATGGCGGCGCGGCTCGATTCGTTGATCACCTTCGGGCCGGTGACGTACTCTCCGTACTCGGCGTTGTTTGAAATGGAGTAGTTCATGTTGGCGATGCCGCCTTCATACATGAGATCGACGATAAGCTTCAGCTCATGCAGGCATTCGAAATAAGCCATCTCCGGCGCGTATCCCGCCTCGACCAGCGTTTCGAATCCGGTCTTCACGAGTTCCACGCAGCCGCCGCAGAGCACAGACTGCTCACCGAAGAGATCGGTTTCGGTCTCGTCCTTGAAAGTGGTTTCGATGACGCCGGTGCGGCCGCCGCCGATGGCGGAGGCATAGGAAAGCGCGGTGTCCTTGGCCTTGCCGGACGCATCCTGGAAGATAGCGATCAAATCGGGAACGCCGCCGCCCCTCACGAACTCGCTGCGCACCGTGTGGCCCGGGGCCTTCGGGGCGATCATGATCACGTCAAGATCGGGCCGCGGCACGATCTGGTTATAGTGGATATTGAAGCCGTGGGCGAAAGCGAGCGTCACACCCTTCTTCAGGTTCGGCTCAATGTTTTCCGTGTAGATCTTGCGCTGGTGCTCGTCCGGTGCCAGCACCATCACCAGGTCCGCCTCTTTCACCGCGTCGGCGATGTTTTTCACGGCGAGACCTGCGTTCTTCGCCTTCTTGACCGAGGGCGAGCCCTCACGCAGCGCCACCGTGACGTTGACGCCGCTGTCCTTCAGGTTCAGCGCGTGCGCATGGCCCTGGGAACCATAGCCCACGATGGTCACCTTCTTGCTGCGGATGATGGAGAGATCGGCGTCCTTGTCGTAATAGAGTTTCATCATGTCCCCTTTCTAAATATGCAGTCCGCAATTCAAATGGAAAATTATATCCCTGCGCCGTCCACTCGTCTCTGACCGGCTCAGCAGCTTCATAATGCGTATTAACGCAATTCGTTTAAGAACCTGAGGTCGAGGTCGGAGAGGTGGTAGGCCCTGTCCCCCCGTAAAGCTGAAGTCTGTTCTTCAGCACTTCATCCTGAAAGATCTGGTCCAATGCCGTTGACAGTGCCTCGGAAAGCGCCTCTTCGAGCCTCTCACGCGAATAGAGGATTTCCTGCTCGATTTTGCTGTTCACATCGAGTGTTCTGATGATCTTTTTCTCGGCCGGGTCCCCGACGACGATCTTCAGTTGGACCGACGCCGCCAACTTCGTGGTGAGCGACGTTGCCGTTGAATCCATGCGGAAAGTCTTGATCTCGCCGCCGAATAGATAATCGACCCCTTCGGCTTTCATACCTTCGGCCGTAAGATCCCAGAGAGGAACGTCCTTCACCTCCAGGCCGCGCGCTTTGAGCGCGTCCTTGAGCGCTGCGGCGACCAAATCGGCCACCGTGCCCTGGACAACCAGATCATTCTGCATGCCGCTCGGGATTGTTCGCGTACCCAGGACCGACGTTGCCAGACCACGGCTGTCCTT
>JAJYKN010000277.1 GCA_021788515.1 Nitrospirota bacterium
GGCGGGCAGACGCCTACCCGGGATGGGTAAGAGAATAAGAATTGTTCAGACGGCCGCACGTGAGATGACATAGCACGCCCGGCACTTCGTGACAGGGAGTCCGGTACCTCCGATTGGACACTAAGACGCTGGTTTCCGCCCGTTTCTCATGATGAAGACATGGCGGGAAGAACGAACTACGTCGCATTATCAATGAAAAAGATCATAATTGCAGAGCCCATCATCCGCCTCTTTGGAAAGAACGGCACCGTGTTCAGCCGGGGAAGCATCTCGACCCTCACAGCCGAGTCATCGGAAGAAATACTCCATCTGCACGAAACTCACAAGGCGGACCTCATCGTAACCGATTCCGAGCTGCCGTTCATGGGCGGTGCGAAGCTCTGCTCTACGATCCGGAGCAATGCCGGTCTGAAAAACGTTTCCATCGTCATGGTCTGTAACAATACCGATCTTTCCCTGGCCCAGTGCCGGGCGGCGGGAGCGAATTCCGTCATCCCCAGGCCGGCGGACCCCGGCCTGCTTTTCGCAAAGATATCCGAGTTGCTGGTCGTGCCGCAGCGGAAGGGCATGCGCGTGCTGCAGCGCATAGCCATCAAGGGCAGGGGAGAAGACAGTGTTTTTACGGCTCAGTCTCTCAATATCAGCATTTCCGGTATGCTGCTGGAGACCAGCCGGGAGCTCAAGACGGGCGAGCGGCTTATCTGCACATTCAACATTGCCCATTGCGGGATAACCGTTGAATGCGAGGTCATGAGGTCCGATAAAACCGCATCTGGCAGGCGCCGGTACGGCGTAAATTTTTTGAACTGCGACACAAAATCCCTCATCATCATTGACCAGTATGTTAAAACTCAGGCGAAAAACAGATGAATCGGATGCTTCGGCGGAAGAAGTTGCCGCGGACCGTGTGAGGATCGTGGAATAGAGGCGGTTGCCATTTCGTATGCTTTGCGCGTGATACGAGGAGGATTGGTTGGAAGAACGGTACGATTTCAAGAAAGTTGAAGAACGATGGCAGCGCGTATGGCAGGAGAGCAAGACCTTCAAGGTGACGGAAGACCCTGCGAAACCCAAATATTACTGCCTTGAGATGTTCCCCTATCCCTCGGGCAGGATCCACATGGGCCATGTGCGCAACTACTCCATCGGAGACGTCATTTCCCGTTACAAGCGGATGCGCGGGTTCAACGTGCTTCATCCCATGGGATGGGACTCCTTCGGCCTGCCTGCGGAGAACGCGGCCATCAAGCACGGGACCCATCCGGCGAAGTGGACCCTCGAGAACATCGCTTTCATGCGGGACAAGCAACTGAAGCGCCTCGGCCTTTCCTATGACTGGGACCGCGAAGTGACCACCTGCCTCCCTGAGTATTACCGCTGGAACCAGTGGTTCTTCATCAGGATGTACGAGCGGGGCTTGGCGTACAAGAAGCTCTCCTATGTGAACTGGTGTCCGTCGTGCAACACCGTGCTCGCGAACGAGCAGGTGGAGGGCGGCCTGTGCTGGCGCTGCAGCTCGGTTGTGCAGCACAAGGAGCTTGAGCAGTGGTTCTTCAAAATCACCGCCTATGCCGAGGAACTGTTGACCTCCATTGACGAGCTCACGGGCTGGCCGGAGCGCGTGCTCACCATGCAGAGGAACTGGATCGGCAAGTCCGTGGGCGTGGAAGTGGACTTTACCGTGGAAGGCACGGGTGAGAAGCTTACGATCTTCACCACGCGGCCCGACACACTCTACGGCGTGACCTTCATGAGCATTGCGCCCGAGCACCCCATGCTGGAGTCGCTGATAAAGGGAAAGCCCCAGGCCGACGGGGTGCGCGCCTTTGTACAGCGCGTGCTGCGCGAAGACAAGGCCGCGCGCACCGACGAGAAACAGGAAAAGGAAGGGATTTTCACCGGCGCTTATGCGATCAATCCGCTGAACGGGGAAAAGGCGCCTGTCTGGGTCGGCAACTTCGTGCTCATGGAATACGGCACCGGCGCGATTATGTCCGTGCCTGCCCACGACCAGCGTGACTTCGAATTTGCCGGGAAGTACGGCCTGCCCATCCGGGTGGTGATCCAGGACCGGGAAAAGGGCCTTGCTGCAGACAGCATGAAGCAGGCCTATGTCGAGGACGGCATCCTGGCGAACTCCGGAACATTCGACGATCTTCCGAACGGCACGGCGAAGGAAAAGATCGCCGACTATGTTGAAGAGAAAAAAATCGGAAAACGCACGAAGAACTGGCGGCTCCGCGACTGGGGCATCTCGCGCCAGCGCTACTGGGGCACGCCGATCCCGATCATCTACTGCGACGCCTGCGGGACCGTTCCTGTTCCCGACAGCCAGCTTCCGGTCAGACTGCCCATGGATGTGGAGTTCACGGGCAAGGGACAGTCTCCGCTGAAGGAGTCCACGTCATTCAGAGAGACAACCTGCCCCTCGTGCGGAGGCACTGCGCGGCGCGAGACGGACACCATGGACACCTTCGTGGATTCGTCGTGGTATTTTCTTCGCTACTGCTCGCCGAAGGAGAGTAGGGCGCCTTTTGATAAAAAGGCAGCCGGCTACTGGATGAGCGTTGACCAGTACATCGGCGGCATCGAGCATGCCGTGCTCCACCTGTTGTACGCCCGGTTCTTTACGAAGGTGATCCGCGACCTCGGGCTTTTTGACGGTGATGAGCCGTTTCGGAATCTGCTCACCCAGGGCATGGTGATCAAGGACGGCGCCAAAATGAGCAAGTCCAAAGGGAACGTCGTGGACCCCGACTTCATCCTGACCAAGTACGGCGCGGACACGGCCCGGCTTTTCTCGCTGTTCGCGGCGCCGCCGGAACGCGATCTCGAATGGAGCGACCAGGGCGTGGACGGCGCGTACCGGTTCCTGCACCGCGTCTGGGCGATCGTTTACCGGCACAGCCGGGACGTTCTGGATGTCAAGCCGGCCGGGGCCGAGGCCCGGGGTGACAGGCTTTACCGCAAGACCCACCTCACGATCAAGAAGGTTACCGAAGATATTGAGCGCGAGTTCCACTTTAACACGGCTATTTCCGCGCTCATGGAGATGGTGAACGAGATGTATGACTATACAGCAGGCGGCGTGAGCACCGACCGGCAACGGACCGTGCTGCGGTCCGCCATCGATGCCCTGACGCTTTTGATCTCGCCCTTTGCGCCGCACTTCGCAGAGGAGCTTTGGGCCTCGATGGGCCACCCTGCGCACATTGCGAATGAACCGTGGCCGCAACACGACCGGGAAGCTATCGTGGCATCGGAAGTGACGATCATCGTCCAGGTTAACGGCAAGGTCAGGAGCAAATTGACGCTGCCTGCGGGCACTTCCGATAAAGATGCAGAAGCTGCGGCGCTGGCCGATCCCAAGGTCAAGGAGTTTACCCGCGGCAACCCTCCGAAAAAGGTTATCGTCGTTCAGGGCAAGCTCGTGAATGTTGTTGTGTAGGATGAAGAGAAAGTTATACAATTGTATATGACCTTTCAAGCCTTTTTATCGAAACATGCCGCTTCGCGCCGGCGATGGATGCACATGCGGTTTGCACTGCCGCTTGTTGTCAGCCTGCTCGCGTTCCTTCCCTCCTGCGGTTACCATTTCAGCTCTGTTGGCGGCGTCGTTCCTCAAGGCGCGAAAAGCATCGCGATACCAGTGTTCATCAACGGCACCATG
>JAJYKN010000278.1 GCA_021788515.1 Nitrospirota bacterium
ACC
This sequence comes from Nitrospirota bacterium, assembly GCA_021788515.1. GTDB lineage: Bacteria > Nitrospirota > UBA9217 > UBA9217 > UBA9217 > JAJYKN01. The sequence goes on from JAJYKN010000278.1 coordinate 4, forward strand.
CGGCCACGCTCGGCATCCACGGCCTGGACCGCGTGCACCATGCGAACTTCGCGGTGTCCACTCCTATTGCCCATACCTCGAACTACTACTTCGACAATACCCAGGAAGTCTACGACTTCATGAAGGCCAAGAGCGAAGGAAGGACGATTCGCGAGCACGAGTACGGCCGCTACGGGAACCCGACGCAGGCCGAGTGCGAGCGCAAACTCGCCGCGATCGAGGGCGCTGAGCGTGCCGTCCTCTTCTCCAGCGGCATGTCCTCGGTGATCCTGACGATCATGACCTTCATGCGCCGCGACGGCCATATCATTTTTACGAGCGACTGCTACCGCCAGACGCGGGACTTCGCCGCAAACCTTTTGGCCGAGTTCGGGATTCAGGTCTCGATGGTGGACCCGACTGCGGAAGCCATTGAGAAGGCGATCAAACCGAACACGAACATCATCTTCACCGAATCTCCGACCAATCCTTACCTCCGCTGCCTGGACCTGCCCGCCGTGGTAAAGGTCGCAAAGCAGCACAAGGTTCTGACGATCATCGACGCCACGCTGGCCACGCCCTACAACGTCAAACCACTGGACGTGGGAGTGGACGTGGTCATCCACTCGGCCACGAAGTACCTTGGCGGCCACAACGACCTCATGGCTGGAGTGACGCTCGGATCGGACCAACTCATGAACGACGTTTACCGCATGCAGCGCATGATCGGCGCCACGCCCGGCCCCCTTACCTGCTTCCTGCTGGAGCGCGGACTCAAGACCTTCGGCCTTCGGATGAAGCACCACAACGAGGCAGGCCTGGCCGTGGCGCGCATGCTCGAAGCGCACCCCAAGATCGAAAAGGTCTGGTACCCGGGCTTGGATTCGCACCCCGACCGAAAGATCGCGAAGGAACAGATGAAGGGCTTCGGCAGCGTTGTTACCTTCCTGCTTCGCGGAGATGACGCGAAGACCCGGAAGTTCATCGATTCCCTCGAACTGTTCCTGATCACGCCTTCCCTGGGCGGCAGCGAAAGTCTCGTGACGCAGATGTGGATGATGTCGTTCTTCGATTATCCTGCGGACTACCGGAAGAAGATCGGGATGTCGGACAACCTGGTCAGGCTTGCCCTGGGCCTTGAGGATGTTGACGATTTGATCGCCGACTTGAAGCAGGCGCTGGAAAAGATCTGATGAACGACTGAGGGCTGAGCCGTGCCTAGGATTTCCCTCAGCTCTCAGCATTCATTCCTCGGTCCTGTTGTTATGCAGTCATCGGTCCTGCGTTCACCCCTGCGTCGAGATGTCCTTCATGATCTGCCCTTTGATGAAATTCCTGAGCAGTTCCCGGTCCGTATCGCTGATCTCGACGAACTTGAGGCCCATCCCCGGCTCTTTGAACAGGCCCGGATTCATGGTGACGCTGCGCAAAACCATCGCTTTGAGCTTGACAGGGATGGAGTGAATGATGAGATTAACCGGGACTGTTTGATTGACCGGTCTCGGGTTCATCGTGCACACGAAGCACCCGTTTTCAGACAGCTCGGAGACAAACTCGACGCTGCCGGCAGAATCTGCAGAGGTATGGCCTCCAACGCGGACCGGAAGCAGGGTTCTAAACCGGATAAACTGCCGCGGCGTTTCCTTCGTTGCCTGTTGGATCGCGCTAAAAAGCGCATCCAGTTCAGCCGGCTTTCTGAGAAAAGCCGCGCATCCGGAAGCGCGGCAGTGCTCTTCTTTCTTCTTATCGCTGACGGCCGTGTGGATGACGACGGGTATGGATTTGGTCATCGGATTGTGCCTCAGGTGGATGAGCAATTCCAGGCCGGACATCTGCTGGAGCGAGAGCTCGGTAATGATCAGTTCCGGAACAGCTGCCTCGATGAGTTTAAGAGCATCCTCGCCGGAGTTGGCGATGTACACATCATAGTCCAGGCGCCGGAGGATCATGCCGGTCGCGAACAGGTCACGAACGTAGCTGTCTACGAGCAGAGCATAGGTTTTTTTTCGGTCCGGCATCTGGCTGCCGTTAGCAGAAGGAATCATTGCGTGCGGTCCCCTTTTCTTTTCATGTTCTCTTCTTACTTGCCCGGATCACGGGTACCTTCATATCTCTCCCCGGACATGCCACCATGCCATGCTGACCCACTCGGCAATCCCCACGGTTGAGCGGTTAAGATCGCCGGCTTTCGGTATGAAAGAATTAAAGGAAAATTTCCGTGTCTGCACTTGAAAAAAAGTCGGCGCGGCAATGACCGTAAACCCTCGTCGGCTGAACATCGTCACGGCGCGCCGCATGTAATAGGCGGAGGTCGCGAGAATGATGCGGTTTCCCTTCACGAGTTTTCGCACGGCATAGGAGTTCTCGAGCGTATTCCGGGAGGCATTTTCAACAATCAGCTGATTCTTCGGCATTCCCATGGCAGAGGCTGCCCGTTCCATGGCATCGGCATCATTCACCTTCGTGGCAAAAGACTCTCCGTTGCCGCCGCACAGGACAAGCGGGACCTTAAGCCTTTTAGCAAGATCCACTCCTGTAACGAGCCGGGACAGCGTTTCCGCGTTCGGTTCAGGTGCAGCGCCGATCCAATCGAGATCAACTGAACCGCCGCCGGGCACCACAACGTCATCGACAGCGACATTGCTGATCTTGACAGGCGGATAGCGGTCTTCCAATGGTTTCAGGATCAGGTCCGCCGTGCCGGGCAGGCTGAGGGCATAGATCATCAGAATGCCGAGCAGAATAAGTCCCTGGCCGAGGCGTTTTCTTCGGTTGATCAGGGCCAGACCAACGCACAGAAGAACCACCGTAACCGATGTCGGCAGGATCAGGAACCATATCATCTTTTGCAAAACAAAGGTCATATACAAAACCACGAAAAAAAGTCAACATTTGTAGGAGTTTGATTCGAAAAAAAACCAGTCTATCCCTTCTCAAAACAAGGGATGCACACGATTTTGCCGTTCTTCACCCGCCCGCGCGATTCCATGAACTTTTCGCCGCAGATCGCACAGCGGACGGAACCGCGTATTCGCGCTTCCCGGGGAGGATCCGAGGCGAGAGGAGTTATGGTCATGAGCTCCTTTTCACCGGCGTGAAGGATCGCCGCTGCCTTCTCCATTTTGTAGGCCTGCATCTCAGCGGAGACGTCTTCCCCTGCTTCCTGACGTTTCTTGAGCGCGGGAAAACGCTCGCCGCCTTCGAATCCCCGGTAGTCCTCGGAAATGCGGATGCCCTGCCCCGTGCGCCGGTTGAAAAACGTATACACGTGCTTGCCGTAGTCCCGAAAAATGAGGTTCCCCTTGCCGAAGGTGCAGCCTGTTATGAACTGAATGGCGTCAACAGCGCACGAATCGTTTTCAACGATGCACACAAGCTCTTCATCGTTCGGCCGCGCTGCGTTCAGTTCCCGGAGCGCCGCCTTTGCCACGCGAAAACCGAGCGAAAGACCGGGGCAGAGATGGCCGTGGAACTGGATGGCGTCTCTGAGATCGTCACTGTGCAAGTCAGTCATAGGAAACCTCACGCACTATTTTACCGCAAAGGGCCGAGAGCATATAGAAAAAAATGCACTATTTTTACTGAGCAGGCTGCATGAACCCAGCCGGGCCGTTGAAAAACCCTCCGTTCACCCTTCGACAAGCTCAGGGCGAACGGAGGGTGTATAAAAACGATTAGCATCTATCC
>JAJYKN010000279.1 GCA_021788515.1 Nitrospirota bacterium
TAACATTCGTGAAACGTGTACTGTTTCGGCGTGATGACCGGTTCACCTACCTGGACCTGAATATATCCCTTGTTGTAGTAAAGGTTTTTAATAGTCTCGAGATCATCCCTCAGTTCGTCCGTCCTCAAGGCTCCGCTGCGGCCAAGAAAGGAAAAGAACCAGTGCTCCTGCGTTTTGAGGGGTTCTTTCAGTTCTTTCGATGAAATGGCCTTGTTGCCCGTAAAGATAATATCCGCTATCTTTACCTTTGCCCCTTCTTCGATATAGAAAACGACACTTCTATCTCCGCCCCGGAGTTCATTAATCACGGGGACGACCACAGCATCGTAAAATCCCGCATCCTGGTATTTGAGCCGGATCTTCTCGGCATTTTCATTGATCAGCTGGAGGTTAAACGCCGTCCTCGGGAGCAGCGTCAGCCCCTCTTTCAGCTTTTCCGTGGCCAGTTCATCGTTGCCTTCGAAGGTTATTTCCCTGATGAGCGGTTTTTCCTTGACCACAAAGATGACTTTGAGGCCGTTCTCAAACCCCTCGGTTCTCACCTGGACGTCTTCAAAATGGCCCATTTGGTACAACGCTTTGATATCATCCTTGATCAGGGACGGAGAAAACACTTCTCCCTCCCGTGTCTTGATCTTGGCCAGGATCGTCGCGGTCTCTATCCTCTTATTCCCCTGTACTTCGAGTAAGGTAACCTTCACGTCTTCTGCCGCGGCGGGGAACGCGAAAAAAGAAAGCAGGAAGAAAAACACGATCCCGAGTGCTGCAGCACGTTGTTTCTGCACGTTGACGACACCCTCCAGAATTCTTAATAAGAACGGGCTACTATAGCATGGAGCGAAAAGGGTGTAAACAAAAATTTAAACAGCGAGCCTGGTCAAAACCTCGTTGCACAGTAAAGCGCCTCGATCGGTCAGCCTCATCCGTCCATCAATGATCCGGATCAAACCGGCATCGCTCAGAGCGGGCAGGGAAGCTTGCAGACGGCGGAAACTATTATTCCCCTGTTCGTCGTGAAAGCGGCGAAGGTCCACACCGCGAGAAGTCCGCAGGCCCAGCAGGAGCCGCTCCCGGGCCGCTTGTTCCGCCGTCACCTCCTCACAATCAACGATCGCCGATTGCCCCCGCGCCAGTCGCCGCGCGTATTCTTCATGATCCGGAATGTTATCGAACCGTTTCCCCGCCACATACGATGAGGCGCCGGGTCCGAGTCCGAGATATTCTCCCCGCTCCCAGTAGTTCATATTGTGCCTGCACTCAAACCCGGGCAACGCAAAATTCGATATTTCGTAGCGGGCATAACCAGCGTCGAACAGCGTCGATACGGCATGTTCATACATGCCAATGACCAGTTCGTCATCAGGGAGCGCGTAGGTCCCCGAATCGGCCTTTCGCTTGAACGCCGAGCCTTCGTCGAGAGAAAGACTATAGAGGGATATATGCTCGGGCGTGAGCCTCGTTGCTGCGGCCAATGATTCCCCCCACTGTGCCATGGTCTGGCCCGGCGCACCATAGATAAGATCGATCCCGATATTGGTAAATCCGGCGCTTCTCGCTGATCGAAATGCGTCAACAGCCTGGTCAGCCGTATGCAATCTTCCGAGCTTCTGCAGAACCCTGTCAGAGAAGGACTGTATGCCGAGACTCAGACGATTCACGCCAAGCCTCTGCCATTGGGAAAGACCCTCTTGCGCCGCCGAATGGGGATTTGCTTCGACCGTGAACTCAGCGTCTTCCGTTACGTTGAAACAATCCTTGATAAGGCGCATCACTCTCGCCGACTGTTCGTTCGACAGGACCGTCGGGGTCCCGCCGCCGATATAGACCGTACTGAACAGACGGCGGCTGAAATCGGACCGATATCCCAGGGCTTCGTTACGCAAAGCAGCTACGTAATCCTCAGCTCTTTGCTCGGAATAAAGTGTTGAATAAAAGCCACAGTACGGGCATTTTCTGACACAAAAAGGCGTATGGATATAGAGGCTTAACATGTTGTTTTATCAGCGATCAATTTTTGGAGAAGATAATCAGGGTTTTGCTCCAACCCTGGAATGCAAGCCGGATGCCATTACCAGGATGCGCTACGGTCTGGGGGCGATGTTGATGATCAGCGAGGATTCGTCACAGTTCGGGAATTTAACGCAGTTGAGGCAATCGGTCCATATTTTGTGCGGCAATTCCTTCTTGTCCACTTCAGTAAAACCGAGCTTCTTAAAAAATTCGGACTGGTACGTAAGCACAAACACTCGTGTCATCTGGAGATCGGCCGCTTCATGAAGGCACTGCCGGACGAGTTCGGCGCCGATGCCTCGCTTCAGGCGGTCGTGACGGACAGCGAGCGACCGAATCTCAGCCAACCCGTCCCAACTGACGTGAAGGGCGCATACCCCGATGAGCGAACCGTTCTCCTCATAGACATGGAAATCACGCAAATGCTCATACAGCTCATTGAGCGCCCTCGGAAGCATCTGACCCGTATCCGCATACTGATTGATAAGTGCCTGCATCGCCTTGACATCGATTAATCTGGCCTTGCGTATCATGGAAGAAAACTACTATGTTGTCCTGGTAATGTCAACAGAAAAGAACCTTCCTGGGTGCATGGAAAAGCCTGCGGTGTTCCTGCATCTCATATACCAGTTCGCACGTGCGCTCCCCACTGAGAATCACTTCCCCCGAATAGGCGTCGGCAAAAAAGCATTCTTTTCCTGCGCAAACCGTCCCGCGCGATTACAAAAGGGCTCTTGACTTTAACGTGGCGATTGGAGTATATTTTATTCAACTAAGGTAAACGAATGTCGTCAGAATGTTTGAAGGCGGTTACCACGATATGATGTTCGAAAAGTTCACTGAACGAGGAAGAAAGGTCATCGTTTACGCCCGCGAAGAGGCAGAGCGGCTCCAGAACGATTACCTGGGAACGGAACACATCCTGCTCGGGACGCTCCGCGAAGAGGACGGAATCCCCGTCGCGGTGCTTCGCAAAATGGGCATCGATGTTGATCAGATCCGGATGGAAGTCGAACGAAACCTCCCTTCCAGCGGAAACACCCTTACCTTCGGAGATATTCCCTTCACCCCCCGTGCTAAAAAAGTCCTCGAATACGCAGTTGAAGAAGCCCGGCTGCTCGGACATAATTATATCGGAAGCGAGCATCTTCTGCTCGGCCTCATTCGGGAGGAAGAAGGGATCGGCGGCAAGATCCTGCGCAGCTTCGGTGTGAACCTGCTCGGTTCCCGTCAACTGGTCATCAACTATCTCAGACGGGCAGCGACCCAGGTCAGCGCAAAAAAGAGCCCTACCCCCGCCTTGGACGAGTTCAGCAGGGACCTGACGCAACTGGCGAAGAGCGGCAAACTGGACCCGGTCATCGGCCGTGAAAACGAGATCGACCGTGTTCTGCAGATCCTCTCCCGCAGGACGAAAAACAACCCCGTCATCATCGGCGAACCCGGCATCGGAAAAACCGCCATCGTCGAGGGCCTTGCCCAACGGATCATCAACAGCGATATCCCCGAGAACATGATGAATCGGCGCGTCGTGTCCCTTGATCTGGGTTCCTTGATCGCAGGGACCAAGTACCGCGGCCAGTTCGAGGAGCGGCTCAAGATCGTGATGAAGGAGATCGTTCAGGCCGATAATAT
>JAJYKN010000280.1 GCA_021788515.1 Nitrospirota bacterium
TCCGGCAGGATAAAAACGGGCCTTGCGCCTGCTGCGGGAGCGGGAACAGCAGGACCGGCGACTTCAGAATGGAGCGTCGGTTTCTGTGATAAACTTGGTAGTATATCATCTCGGAGGCATTCTTGATTTACACAATAACGCTTAATCCCGCCCTTGACCGGACGCTCTGGGTAGAACGGATCAGGGCCGACGACTCTAACCGGATCAAAAAAGAAGAGCGATACGCCGGCGGCAAAGGGATCGATGTATCCAGGGTGTTGACCATGCTGGGAGTCGGCAGCACGGCGCTCGGGTTCGTCGGCGGTTTCACCGGAGCGGAACTGGAAGGCCGGCTGCTCAACGAGGGCATCAGCTGCGATTTTATCAGGATCTCCGGCGAAACCCGCACCAACATCATCATGAACGACATGAGCACCGGCGGCCAGTCCGTGTTCGGCGCAAGCGGACCGGTGATCGAACCCTACGAGCTCATGCAGATGATCCACAAGGTCGAAGGGTTGGAACATCCGGAAATGGTGATCATCAGCGGAAGCATCCCTCCCGGGGTCCACCCGAAGATCTACCGCAAGATCATTGAAATAGCAAAAAACAGAAACGCGAAAGTCATTCTCGACGCGGACGGTGAGGCGCTGGTTGAGGGCACCCAGGCGTTTCCCGACATAATCAAGCCCAACATTCATGAACTCAGCAGGCTTGTAGGCGCTGAATTAAAAGAGCAGGACGACATTATCGACGCGGCGAGAAGCGTCCAGAAAAAAGGGATAGGGCTTCTTCTCGTTTCCATGGGCGCCAAAGGGATCCTCCTGATCGGTGAAAAGGAAAACTACCACGCGGCCCATCCCGAGGTGATCGTGAAGAACACGATCGGCGCCGGGGATTCCGCTGTCGCAGGCTTCGTCTTCGCCCTGACAGAGGGCAAGAGTCTGAGAGAAGCTCTTGCCTATGCCGTGGCCGCAGGCACTGCCACGACATTGATGCCGGGAACAGCGCTGTGCTGCAAAGACGATTTCCTGAGATTGCTTCCCGCTGTTCATGTGCGCGAACTTTAATGCTGAAGGCGGCACGATGCACGTGAACGATGCTGGAGAAAGAGCTCCGATATTTCATTGAGCAGGCGGCATTCCTCGATTTCCCTTTCCAGTCTTTTCTCCAGCAGGTCTTACAGCCGGTCATGATGCTGATGATCCACCAGGGGTGACGGTCCTGCGTACGATTGTTGATTTATCCCAATGCGCATTTTTTAGCAGTCGGCTGGTGCTATAATGTAATCAAGAACCGAGCTCATTCTCTCCGAGGTACTTGGAGAATTGCTCAAAAAATTGAACCCGCGGTGCTCTCCCGAAAAAGGGCGCATGATATTTATGAGGGGATGATAACTTGAGGCATTGCAAACGCAAGCCGGATATTAACGGAAAGGGGTCGCAATTCTCGTATAAACACTGAACAAAAGGAAGGAGTGGTGGCCATGAAGGAAGAACTTACTGACAATAAGAGGAACTCCATTCTCATGCCGTTCCTGGTGGGAGGTATCGTCGGGGCTGGAGTGGCGCTTCTGCTTGCTCCGAAGCCGGGAAAAGAAGTGAGGGAGGACATCAAACGGTTTGCCGCGAATACGAAAGATAGCGTAACTTCCGTCATTGATAAGGGCAAAACACTCTTTGACGAAAGCAAAACAGTAGTTTCCAACGCTATCGAAGCAGGCAAAGCAGCGTACGAACAGGAAAAAGAAAAAATGCGCCATGCTGCGTGAATCGGACAAGGTAATTTCCGAAGAAATTGCGGCCCCAATCCGTGCAACCAAGCAGCGGGCGACATCCCGGAAGAAAGGGCGCGAGTGAAAACTCAGTGCCCTTTTCTCTTTCCACTAATCCCTCGGCAACGTCAAAATGAACCAGTTCCCTCCCGTTCATTTTACGAGAACAGCCCGGTTGTTCAAAAAGCGTTTTATATCTACTAATACTTTTTTCTTCTTGCTTTGCCCTTTCATTGCTTTGTGGTAAAATGCGCTTCATGGAGACCAAGAAAGCCGTTATCCCGGTCAAAGGCATGACCTGCGTGAACTGTGCAGCAGCGATCCAGAAGGACATTTCCAAGCTCGTCGGCGTGAAAAGCGCGAACGTCAATTACGCAAACGAAAAAGCCGTCGTCGAGTTCGATCCCTCTTCCGTCGGTCTGGATAAGTTCATTTCGAGCATCAATGAGTTGGGCTATCAGGCGGTCACGGAAACCGTAACGATCCCGGTCATCGACCTCGACGTTTCCCGGGTTCAGGAACTCGAAAAGATCGTAACAACGATTGACGGGGTACTCAAGGCGCTCATCAACCCGACAGCAGGAACCATCGAGATCGAATACATTCCCGGCCAGATCGGCATGCGCGATATCCGCAGGGCGATCGAAAAAGCCGGATTCCGGCTTCCGCAGCACGTGGAAGGCCGTTCGGTGCTTGATATCGAAAAAGAAGCGCGGGAAAAAGAGCTTTCCGAGCTTCGTACCAAGCTGATCACGAGCGCGGTCCTTTCCGTGCTCGTCATGATCGGAAGTTTTCAGGACATGCTGCCCATTCCTGCCCTCGTCCCGAACCATATCATGTGGTTCATCCTGTTCCTCCTGGCAACGCCGGTCCAGTTCTGGGCTGGCCGGCACTTTTATCAGAACGCCTGGGCCTCGATCAAACACGGCAGCACCAACATGAACACCCTCGTGGTAGTGGGGACTTCTGCGGCCTACGGTTACAGCGTCGTGCTCACCTTCTTTCCCGCCCTCCTGGGACACTACGGGAGCCACGGCGGAGCGTACTACGACACGGCGACCATGATCATCACGCTGATCCTGTTCGGAAAATACCTCGAAGCCCGCGCCAAAAGCCGTGCCGGCGAGGCCATAAAAAAATTGATGGGACTTCAGCCGCGCACTGCCCGCGTGATCCGCGAGAACAGGGAACAGGACATCCCCATCGAGGAAGTCGAGGCCGGCGACCTCATCGTCGTCCGGCCCGGGGAAAAATTACCCGTGGACGGCGTCATCCGGAACGGCTATTCAACGATCGACGAATCCATGCTTACCGGAGAAAGTCTTCCCGTGGACAAGAAGACGGGAGATACGGTCATCGGCGCCACGATCAACAAAACCGGGACGTTCACCTTCGAAGCCACCAAGGTCGGCAGGGACACCATGCTGTCCCAGATCATCCGCATGGTCCAGGAGGCCCAAGGGTCCAAGGCGCCGATCCAGCGTCTCGCTGACTATATTTCGAGCATCTTCGTCCCCACCGTCATTTCGATCGGGCTGATTACGTTCCTTGTCTGGTATTTCTTCGGGCCTCCGGAGACCAGGTTCACCTTTGCGCTCTTGAACTTTATCGCTGTCCTGATCATTGCCTGCCCCTGCGCCATGGGCCTGGCAACGCCTACTGCCATCATGGTCGGCACGGGCAAAGGCGCCGAGCACGGCATCCTCTTTAAAAATGCAGAGAGCCTGGAACGGACGCAGAAGATCAACACCGTCGTCCTGGACAAGACCGGCACGCTCACGCGTGGAGAACCGCAGGTCACGGACGTCATTCGGGACAACATCACGGAACAGGAGCTTCTCTATTACGCCGGGTCCGCGGAAAAGGGGTCGGAGCATCCGCTGGGGGAG
>JAJYKN010000281.1 GCA_021788515.1 Nitrospirota bacterium
CTTTATCGACGACCTCTCGTTCGAGGAGAGCCAGACGGATTACAAGGAAATGAAGACCGTCCTCGACGGCGGGCTGGAGGCGATCCCCGAGAACCTCCTCTTCTACGCCACGTCGAACCGCAAGCACCTGATCCCCACGAAATTCTCGGACAACGAGAGCGACGAGATCCGTCCGTCGGACACAGTGGAGGAAAAGGTCTCGCTCGTGGAGCGCTTCGGCCTGCGCTTCGGGTTTTATCATTTTTCCCAGGACACGTACCTCGCTATCGTGGCCTCGTACGCGAAAAAGTACGGCATCGCCATGGACGGGGAAAAGCTGAACCGCCTGGCGATCCAGTGGGCGCTGGCTGCGGGCGGCAGGAACGGCCGCGTTGCCGAGCAGTTCGTGCGGACGATCGAGCGCCGCAACGCGGATTGACGCGCCCTTGTCCCGCCTTTTTTTTCGTTGCGGTCTTGCCTTTTCAAGCGGTTTCGATTATCTTTTTTCTAGCAGGCATTGAATAAATCCATTGAGCAGTTCACAGGCAGGGAGCGTGTCTCCGGAGGGATGGAAAATGAAGAAAATGCTTATCGCAATCGATGATTCACTCAGCGCAATGAAGGCCGTTGACTATGTGGCGCAGCAGTTTTCCTGCCCGGGTTTGCGGGTCGGCCTGGTCCACGTTCTGCCGAACCTCCCCGCCATTTTCTGGGACGAGGGGCATATTCTCTCCGAGGAGGAGAAGCGGGACCGGAAGAAGGTCGTGGACAAATGGCTGGCGGCCCAAAAAACCAAGATGGAGCCTCTGCTCCGGCAGGCCAAGGAAACGCTGGTGGCACAGGGCGTCTCCTCGGGACAGATAGAAACGAAGTTCATCAGCGACTCAACGGATGTGACCGACAGCATCCTTGAAGAAGCCAGGGACAAGAAGTACGAGACCGTTGTTGTCGGCCGGTCCCATCACTCGCCCAAGAACGCGCTCGGCACGGTTGCCGGCAGGATCGCGACCCAGGGCGCGGGCCTGGCAATTATCATCGTCGAATAAGTTGAAAAGGTGTTTGGCGCTTCATCCGCTGATTTTCAGAAAATAGAGGCTGCACAGTCATCTTAAGCGGTTCACACAACTTCGGCGCCTCCTGGCCGGCCTCGTTCCCCTGGCAGCCTCGCTCGCTGCCGCGCGCCTCTCACGTACGTGCTGCGGGACGGCCGGGCCGGAGTCCATATCCATGAACACCGCTCCTGTAAAACAGAAACTCGGCCTTGCCCTGAGCGGCGGGGCCACGCGCGGCCTGGCGCACGTCGGGGTGCTCCAGGCCCTCGAAGAGAACGGCATCCGGCCGGACTGCCTCTCGGGCACGAGCATCGGCGCATTTGCCGCCGCTCTTTACGCCTTCGGCGTGCCAATACAGGAAATGCACCGCATCGGCCAGGGAATGACCCCGCTCAGGGTAACGAAGCTCAAACTTTCCCGATTTGCCTTGTTCTCCAACGAAGAGCTGGGAAGACTCATCGAGAGCGCCATCGGCAAGGCCAGGATAGAGGATGCCTTGATCCCGCTCGCCATTATCGCGACGAACATCGGCACGGGAGACAAGGTCGTGCTGCGCGAGGGAGATGTGGCGCAGGCGGTCATGGCGAGCAGCGCCCTGGCAGGCATCTATCTGCCCGTCCGCTTTGGCGGCAAGATGCTGATGGACGGCGGGATTCTGGAGGATGTGCCGATCTCTCCGCTCCGTCCCATGGGCGCCGGCGTGGTCGTGGCCGTAAACCTGAGCGCCGAGCGCAAATACCGCATGCCCGAGGACATCATTGATGTTCTTTTCAATGCCTTCGATATCGCCATCGACGAGAACACGAAGCGGCAGGTGAAGGACGCCGACCTGGTCATCGAACCCTGCCTGTCCGATTTCAAGCGCATGGAAGTGAAACAGATCGACGAACTTATCGCCGAAGGGCGCCGGGCCGCGCTGGAGGCCGTCCCGCAAATCCGGGAAGCGCTTGAACGTCCTCCGGACCATGCCGCATCCCGCAGGGGCGAGTGCCCCTGATTCGTATAATTTAAAAATGCCTTTAACTATAATTCGGACAATCCGGAACCGAAAGATCGCTACGCCTCGGTCTGGTCCGATCTTAAGTATCTGCCGACCACGGTCTATCTCCAAAGCCTGCGCGAGCTCAGCCGCCCCCTGCCGTCCCTTCATGATATCAAAGCGCCGGTGCTGCTTTTGTTTTCGACCGGGAAGGTGTTCAGCGATCCCACAATTGCGCAGGAGCTTTGCGAATCCCTCCAAAACTGCCGGACCCTTGTCCTCGAATCCCATCACTGGATCCCGACGGAAAAGCCGATGGAAATGAGGACGGCTATCGAGGAGTGGTGCGGGAAGCTGCCTTAGTTCTTGAAGAGGTGCAAGTGACACTGCCCCTATGGGCTTAAGCAAGCCGCCGGCTGCGCCGGTGGTCACGACTCTGCATATTGACGTCTGTGTGCGACCGGTATATAATATTCTCATGAAAACAACCATTGACACAATAATAGCGGAAGTCCTTTCTCTTTCGCCGCAGGCGCGCGCATTCGTAGCGGAAAAGCTGATCGAAAGCCTCGACTCAGAACCGGCGGTTACGCTGTCTGCCGCCTGGCAGGATGAAGTGCGCAAGCGCTGTCGCGAGATCGACGAAGGGACCGTGGAGTTACGTGACGCCGGGGATGTTTTCGCCCGCGGCTATGCGGCACTCGGATGATACCGATTCGCTTCCATCCCGAAGCCGATGCCGAGATGATGTCGGCAGCGAAATATTACGAGACTCAACAGAAGGATCTCGGCAAGCGCTTTCTCGCATCCGTCCAGGATGCCCTCAACAGAATCCAAGTCAATCCCCTCTTTTATCAAGAAATCGAAGCCGGCGTTCGCCGCTGTCTAGCAATGACGTTCCCGTTCTGTGTCGTTTTCTCGGATCACGCCGAATCAGTATGTCATTATCGCGGTGATGCACCTGCATCTTGAGCCGGGATACTGGAAAAACCACTTTCCATAATGTTCCACGTATCTTTATAGTCTGACAAAGGACGGTGTAGGAATTTCAACCAGCGTCTCGACATTGCCCCGGCTTCGCCCGGCGGGTCAACCTCGCGTGTTGGAAGAATCGGTGAGGTAATGATTACGTTGGGTTTTGTTCTGCCCAACCCGCAAAAATATTGTACCACCTTTTACGTAATCTCAGCCAGGCTCTTCTCCAGGCGCAGAAAGATGAAAATGTCGCAGGAAGGAAAACACTATGAATAGCTCGTCGTTGTTGTGGGGCCTTTTGTACGGTTCAATCGGCATGGGATATTTCGTCTATGGGAAAAAACAGAGCCGCGTCGCAGCGCTTATTTCCGGCGTGGCTCTGATGGCTTTTCCCTATTTCGTTTCGAACGCATACCTTTCTCTGCTTATCGGCATTGCACTGATGGCGTTGCCGTTTTTCCTGAGATATTGAATCCCGCGACTTGCATTCCCCCGACTACCACGTTCTTGGGAACGGGAAAAGGAGCCAATCATGTTACGAGATGAACAAAGGCACGGCAGAGGCGCTTGTTCGGCGCTCTTCACGCTGCTAGTGATCAGCGGCATCGCAGTCGGTCTCTATTACTGGCTGTTTGCCTACCGCGTGCCGA
>JAJYKN010000282.1 GCA_021788515.1 Nitrospirota bacterium
TCCCATGCCACGGTCGTTGTAAAAGACGGGACCGGAGCAACGATCGCAGGACCGGTTTCCACAAACAACGACGGTACCTACAGCATTGACGTTCCCACAATTGCTCTCGCCTCGGACTTCCGCGTGGAGTCCGGCATGGGCACGTTCGCTGATGAAGCGTCAGGGGAAACAACAACGGCTGGAATGCTTGCCGCTTACGTATCAGGAGGAACAGTCACTTCAGATATTGTGAACATCGATCCGTCCACGACGATCATTTGCGACCTTGTGACAAAGTCCGGGAAAACAGCCGGCGAAGCACAAAACATATTCAACAAAGCCTTCGGGTACACGCCGGACCTTTCCATCGCCCCGAAGAACGCGCCCGCTTCCGGTTCCGATGCGCCTCAGCGTCTTGCGGGCATGAGGGCGGTAGCTTTCAGCCAGATGACCAAGGATCTGGGCTTGACGCCGGATAAACAATTCGGCCTGATCGAAGCCATTGCCGAAGACCTTGCTGACGGGGACCTTGACGGCAAAAATGCATCAACAGCAGTGGCCGTCGGGACCGTTACCATGCCCGAGGACATTCAGAACAGGTATGAACACTCCATGGTCAGCCTGATGACGAATACGGCAGTCAATATGACCGGCCTGTCAGCGGACCAGATCGCCTCCCTGCCCTTTGGCAAGGTCGCGCTCACAAATACGTACCGCGTCGAATACGTGCCCATGGGAATGATGGGTCCTGTGCAGGGCAAAACGACGTTCAAGGTCAGGATCACCCGGTTGAGCAACGGATCTGCTGCGCCCGGTTTGACGGTGTCAATAACGCCGGTCATGCACATGGCGACCATGAAGCACAGTTCGCCGATCGGCGACGTTGTTGACAACGGAGACGGCACCTATACTTGTACCGTATACTACCTCATGGCATCGGGAATGGGTATGGGGTTCAATGAATTGGATGTGATCATCAACGGAATGATGGTCGAAACAGCAACATTCTATCCAGCTGTTGGTATGACCATGGGATCAACCACTGTTCGCGCGACGCTCAAAGGGCAGAGCGACCTCATCAGCAGTATGACGGGCACGGAAAAGCGCGCTTATTACCTCTTTAACGACGGAATGAGCGGGACTACCGGATTCAACCTGTTCGTTGCGGCAAAAGACAGTCTGATGAGCTATCCGGCCCTTTCGAACGGAACAGTGCTGCATGATGCTTCGCATGCCTCCTGGACGGCGAATCCCGTAGCAGTATCAGCATCCACGGACGGGACGAATTGGGTTGCTGCAACCGATAATACGGGCGGCCGCTGGTCCGTAACCGGTTTGTCCGGCCTCGTATCGGGTCAGACCGGCACCATCTATGTCAAGTTGTCCGTTAATGGAGAAGACAAGACGATAGACGGCAACGCTGCCTCGGGAGCAAATGCCTATGCCAAATTCACCGTAACGCCGTAAATCCCGAATAAGGTCCTTTAATGAGAACCCTTTTTATTAAAATGCTTTGTGCGGCCCTCTTAACGGGGGCCGCATGCTTCTTCACTCAGCAGGCCTATGCAGGCTCTTGCTGCGGAGGGGGCGGAGCAACGACCCTGGTTCTGCCGAAATTCTCCCAGGGCATGGTGGACGTATCATTCGATTTCGAGAAGTACAACGGTTTCTGGAACCAGGACGGCAAGTATACGCACGACGAGCCCGGCACGGACCTGAGACAATACCGGCTGAACCTGGGATACGCCCGCCGCCTTGCGCGTAACTGGCAGGCAAGCATCAGCGTTCCCTATGTCTGGAACGAAAACAAGTACTCCGGCCTTACCTCCCGTACCGAGGGTGTCGGCGATACAACGCTTTCTCTCTGGTACGAGACCTTTGACCGCCCCAAGAGCCTGTTGAACATCCTGGACTGGCGGGACCTCGCTCCTGCCGTGACGCTCGGCGCGTCACTCACTGTCCCGACCGGAATTTCACCCTTTGATAATGTAAAAAGCAGTTTTGACGTGACCGGGAGAGGGTTCTACCGGCTGGATGGAAACGTGCTTCTGGACAAAACCGTCTATCCCTGGATCACCTCGCTCCTTCTGAGTTATGGAACGTATTTAGAGCGGCCCGTGAATACCGAATACGGTAATTCTGTCGAACCCTATCGGAAGAAGCTGGGTGACCGCACTTTGGGGACGGTTGCACTCGGCTATATATCCTTTCTCGAGTCACGAAACATCCTGACCTACCTGGTTTCCTACTCGTATCTGAACGAGGCTGAGGGAACAAGGAACGGCGGTCCGGAACCTACGACCGGATTCCGGAAAGATTCGATTGCCGGGACGATCTCCTACGCTGCCGCCAAAACGGACATGACGTACAAGTTCTCGTGGAGTCATGCGATTCGAGAGGATGGATGGGGAAAGAACTTTCCGACTACGGATATTTATACCTTAGGAGTAAGCCATGCTTTTCGTTAGGATCGTTTTGTTATTCACGATGTCGGTTGTTTTCGTATTTGTCGGCTGCGGAAACATGACGAATGATCTATTGCCATCAGGCAGCGACAAGCGGCCCCCTGTTCAGCCAGGAACGACCGGGCCTGCTGTGGGGCAGATTGCGCCTGACTTTACCCTGTCCGACTCATTCGGGAATCCGGTTACGCTCTCTACTGTTTTGCCTGCCTGCAAAGGAGTCGTCCTGTACTTCACGATGTGGTGTCCTATCTGCGCCAGCGATATGAGCTACATGCAGAACTACATAATGCCCCAAAATCCCAATGTCCTGTTCTTCGCGGTTGATTATGTGTCCGGCAGCGTGGCCGCTGCACAAGGCAACGATCCTTCCGGGTTCATTGTTTTAGTGGATAGTAACCAGGCGGTGTGCAAATTATACAATAACGCCACAATGGCCACCACGGTCGTTATCGATAAGAACGGCGTTATACAGATGAATCAAATTTTTTGGGGGGACAAACTTCAAAGCACTCTTGCTGGCCTGCCCTAGAGCTGCTGTTCCTGTTTGATTTGACTTTTAATTGCAAAGAAAATATTATGACTCGTGTGATGGATTTCCAGAAGGAGTATAGTGATTCTCATGAGGGTTCGATGAAGCGTATTGCATCTAATTATCATACAGTGACCTTGAGGTTCTTTCTTGCCGCTTGCCTTGCTTTCCCCTTGCTTTTCGCTTGCTCTCACCAGCCCGTCTATCCCACGGCAGGCCGGGTCGGCCCGAACATTGTCATCGATCCGGCGAGCCTTACGCCCGAAATACCGCAGTTCTACACGTATCACTACCAGGGGAAGAACATCAGCTATTTCGTGCTGAAGGTCCAGGACAAGGTCCTGTCCTTTTTCGACGCCTGCGCTAGTTGTTATACGCATAAGCGTGGATACCGCTATGAAAACGGCTCTGTTACCTGCCGTAACTGCAATGTAAAATTTTCTATTTTTAACCTTGAAAAGGGGCTCGGAAGTTGTTATCCCCTGAAAATAGAAGGCAGGATGGAGAACGGGAAATATCTTATTCCGGTTGCGGCGCTGGAGTATGCAGCGGATAAATTTTAAAAAAATCCTCCACTAGCAGCTGTACTTCTGCAAGAAACAAAACGCTCTACAACTTATAACTATCAGGGAAATGGTGAAAGCCGTTCCCTGGTTGTTAT
>JAJYKN010000283.1 GCA_021788515.1 Nitrospirota bacterium
GGACGGACCCTGGGGGCCCTTACCGCTACGGCCCAGGAAAGGTTCCACAAGGGTTTTGAACCGATCGTCCCGGGCTTTCGATACGTTCCTTTCAATGACATCAAGGCCGTCGAGGCGGCGGTGAACGAACACACCTGCGCCGTGCTCGTGGAGCCCATTCAGGGCGAAGGCGGGGTGAACGTACCGTCGGCTGGGTACCTGACGAAGCTCCGGGAAATCTGCGACCGCAACAAGCTCCTCCTCATGCTTGACGAAATCCAGACCGGCATGGGCCGGACCGGGAAACTCTATGCCTACGAACATGAGGGCGTCCTCCCTGACGTTGCAGCGCTTGCAAAAGGGCTCGGGGCCGGCATGCCCATCGGCGCGCTCCTGGCAACTGATAAGGCCGCCCAGGCGCTCACGCCCGGGTCGCACGGTTCGACCTTCGGCGGCAATCCTCTGGCTTGCGCAGCGGCGCTGGCCTCGTTCGAAACGCTGATCGAAGACGACATCATCGTTCCGGCAGTGGAGCTGCTCGGACAGCATTTTCTCCAAGGCCTGGACAGCCTCAAAAAGAAATACCCCTTCGTCAAGGACGTGCGGGGCAAGGGCCTGCTCATCGGCATGGAACTGGATTTCCCCGGCAAGGACATCGTTACGTCCTGCCTCAAGGAGGGCCTGCTGATCAACTGCACCATGGATACCGTGCTCAGGTTCATGCCGCCGCTCATCATCGATGAAGAAGAGATCGATAAGCTTCTCGGAACGCTCGACGGCATATTTGCGAAACGGTAACAGCGCACATGGCTGACGGCTCATTGCAGATCGTGACGGCATTACACCACGAGCTATGAACTATCAGCTCAAGACCTCGTCATGGAGAATACATGAAAAAAGACCTGCTTGCCATATCCGACCTATCGCAGAAAGACATCGAGAAGATCATCGAGCGCTCCGCTGCTCTGAAAAAACTGCAGCATCAGGGGAAAGCCCATGCGACCCTGAAGGGGAAAACACTCGGCATGATCTTTGAAAAGTCGTCGACGAGAACAAGAGTGTCCTTCGAGGTCGGCATGTACCAGCTCGGCGGCCATGCCCTTTTCCTCTCCTCGGACGATCTTCAGATCGGACGCGGAGAACCCGTCGCGGACACGGCGCGCGTCCTCTCCCGGTATCTGGACGGAATCATGATCCGGACCTTCGCCCAGTCAACCATCGAAGAACTTGCGCGCCACGCAACGATCCCGGTAATCAACGGCCTGACCGATCTCCACCACCCCTGCCAGGTCCTCGCCGACCTCTTCACGATCCGTGAAAAAAAGGGGAAGTTGAAAGGACTCAAACTGGCCTACATAGGCGATGGGAACAACATGGCAAATTCGCTCATTGAAGCCTGCGTCAGGACCGGGATGCATATTTCCATCGGCTGCCCTCACGGGTACGAACCCGACGCGGGGGTTATGCGCGAAGCCCAGCAGGAAACCGTCCGGACAAGATCGGTCCTCCGCATTGTGAATGACCCCGCCAAAGCGACGCAGGACGCCGATGTGGTGTATACCGACGTCTGGGCGAGCATGGGCCAGGAGGCGGAACACGCCGTCCGCGTGAGGGCTTTCCAGGGATACGAGGTAGACGCAAAACTCATGAAAACCGCTGATGCGAAAGCGATCGTCATGCACTGCCTGCCCGCCCACCGGGGAGAGGAAATCGCTGCCGACGTTATCGACGGGCCGCAGTCGGTCGTCTGGGACCAGGCGGAGAACCGGCTGCATACGCAGAAGGCGGTGCTGGAGTTGTTGATGAAATAGTCATGGGGAGCTGACGGGCTCCGTTTTTCCACGCAAAATCGTAAGAACAGGTAATGGGAAATTGTAATTTTCGAACAATAAATCTCAAATTATAATCTCACACTGACAACCTCCCGGGAATATGTTATACATGAAACTGCGGGCATCACTTACGCAGACTTCGGAGGTGTGGGTATGAAACCATTAATCGGCATTACGATGAACCTGGAGGTACAGCCTGCCAGGAACATAAACATCCTGGACCAGGACTACGGAAAAGCGGTTATGAAGGCCGGCGGCCTCCCGGTGCCGATTCTCGGGATCAACGACTCAATCGCCGATCTCGTGAAACACCTTGACGGGTTCCTGTTCACCGGCGGCGACGACCTCCACCCTCAGTTTTACAAGGAGAAACCCCTGGTCAACGCGCGCATGACGCTTTCTCCGGAGAAGCTCACCCGCTTCGAAATCAACCTGTTCAAAGCTGCGACCAAGGCAAAGAAACCGATTCTGGCCATTTGCCACGGCGCCCAACTGGTGAACGTCGCTCTCGGCGGGAAATTGTACCAGGACATCTCCCGGCAGTTTCCGCATCCGATCCAGCACGGCTCCGCCCGCGCGGGAGAAAAAGTCTTTCATGACGTCGATATTTTTGAGGGGACCTTGCTCTCGCGCATCATGGGCACTTCCCGCATTCGCGTAAGGAGCGCACACCATCAGAGCGTAAAGAACCCCGGCCGCGGACTCCATCTCTCCGCCGTCGCACACGATAGGGTAATCGAGGCCCTTGAACCGAGGACAAAGCAGTTTCTGATAGCGGTACAATGGCACCCGGAAAAAACACCAAATGATCGATATTCCAAAAAATTGTTCGCGGCATTCATCAACGCTTCAGGTAAATCATAATACCTCAAGGACGTTGTTTGTTTCTCTCGCTCTTGTCAGTATCCTTGTCTTGTTGTTTTCTGCAGGCTGTCATCGGTCCGACGACGGCCGTCTCCCCAATTACCTTTACCTCAGGCTGAACAGCAACCCCACCACGCTCGACCCGGCTTTGGTCACCGATGTCATAGGCGGCGGCATTACGGCGAAACTCTTTAACGGCCTTGTTCGCTTTAACGAGAACCTCGACATCGTACCCGACATCGCCCGCTCATGGAAACTTTCGGATGACCAAAGGACTTACACCTTCCGTCTCAGACGGGACGTACGGTTCAGCAACGGTCGCAAGGTCACGGCCCAGGATTTCAAATACTCCTTCGAGCGCGTGCTTATGCCGCAGACCAAGGCCCCTCTCACCTGGGTCCTTGACAAGATTGCAGGCGCGGGCGATGTCATTTCCGGAAAGGCCCAAAGCGCCTCGGGAATAACCGTCGTAAACGACCACACCCTGAAGCTCAAACTGGAGAAGCCCTTCGGTCCGTTCCTGTCGCTTTTGGCAATGACCACCGCGTATGTCGTGCCCCGGGAGGAAGTCGACCGGCTTGGCCAGGATTTCGGCACCCATCCCATGGGCAGCGGTCCGTTCGTGCTCACTGAATGGAAGCATGGCCAGCATGTTGTCCTTACGGCACGAGAGGACTACTTTGAAGGAAAGCCCACGCTGAACGGGATCTATTACCGCATCATCCCCGAAGATCTCACGGCAATCCTGGAGTTTGAAACCGGCAGACTCGACGTACTCCAGATTCCGGCCTCGGAGTACCATCGCTATACTACCGATCCCGCCTGGCGCGATCTTGTTTATGGAAAGACGGGGCTCAACAGCTATTATCTGGGGCTCAATTGCACGCGGCCGCCTTTTGACGACCTCCGGGTACGGAGAGCCATGAACTACGCAATCGATCGCCGGCATATCCTGGAC
>JAJYKN010000284.1 GCA_021788515.1 Nitrospirota bacterium
CGCAAAAGACGAACTGAAAAAGCGGCTTAAAAAAAACAAACTCTGCGACCGGATCGTTGGTGTTGAAACAGTTGATAAAATGACCGATCGTCAGATTGCCGCAAAAGTCCGGAAGTACTTTCAGGAATAGCAGGCAACGGAGGAAAAGAAACCGACAGGGGAAAATGGCAATCCCAAGTTGCCGATCCCGGCCGGCGAGTTATGAATGGTCTCAAAATAATATGGACTTCTGAAAGTCACCCATCCCCCTCTCAATCTCCCCCTTGAAGGGGGAGAAATTTTCCCCTCCCTTTCAAGGGGAGGGCCGGGGCGGGGATGGGTTGTCTGCAAAGCCATGGCATTACGTATGTTCGGTCTATTTTGAGACCCTTAATATATGAAAAACAGCATGCCGTGGATTTAGATGGTATCCTTTAAAAAGACAAACGTGCTGCCGGAGCGATTTCGATGCCGCAAAGAAGTTTTGGGGCGTGGTCAGTCGAAGCGGGCCCCAGGTCGGGCAACACCCGGACTCCCGCCATTCGGAAACGATATCCGCTTTGGAGGCAAGACTGTTTTCGCTGGAACAGGAAACTGCGCAGCTGAGAGAGCAATCGACCATTGCAGCGGAACTCCTCTCAGCTCTCGCCGAACAGAATCTGCGCCTCGTCGAAGCCATTGAGCTCTTGAGACTCCGCACGCGCATCCTGGTCGTTTTGTCCTGCGTGCTTATCGCAGCCGTCGTTGCAATGGCGGCCTTTGCAATATTCCGATGAGCGGCATTCTGGCGATGATCGGGCATAAGGGGGAATAGATGAAAGTCAAAGATCCGGTTTGCGGAATGACGATAGAAGACAAGGAAGCGGTTGGAACGTCCACCTACCAGGGGAAGACGTATTCCTTCTGCTCGACCTCGTGCAAAGAGAAGTTCGATAAAGACCCCGGGGCCTACGCAAAGGAAAAACGGCCGGAAGGAAACAAACAGGCGCCGGGGTCCTGCCCAACGTGCAGCAAACCGCTGATCCCCGACGAATTGCACACGCATTCCGCCAAAGCCGTGTGGACCTGTCCCATGCATCCGGAGATCGTGCGAGATGCGCCGGGCGCCTGCCCCATCTGCGGCATGGCGCTCGAACCCCGCACCATTTCCGCTGATGAGCAGGAAAACCCCGAACTCATCAACATGACGCGGCGGTTCAAGATCAGCGTTGCGCTGTCGATCCCGCTGGTCTATATCGCCATGGGCGGCTTGATCCCTGCGATCGCGCCCGGGAAGTTCATCCCCATGGGGTTGCTGAAGTGGCTGGAACTTATTTTTGCAACACCGGTCGTGCTCTGGGGCGGGTGGCCGTTCTTCGTGCGCGGGTGGCAGTCGATCATAACCTGGAACCCCAACATGTTCACCCTTATCGGCCTTGGTACCGGCGTTGCTTACGGATACAGTATCGTGGCTGCGCTCCTTCCGCATATTTTCCCACCTTCATTTCGAGGTCAAGGTGGAGAAGTTGGGACCTATTTCGAGGCTGCTGCCGTCATCGTGACTCTCGTTCTGCTGGGCCAGGTGCTGGAACTGCGGGCGCGGAGCAAGACCGGGCAGGCCATCAAGGCGCTGCTCGGACTTGCGCCCAAGACCGCGCGCCTTGTGAAAGAGGGAACCGAGGTTGACGTTCCCCTGGAGCAGGTGCATGCCGGAGATTTGTTGCGCGTACGGCCGGGTGAGAAGGTCCCGGTGGACGGCGTGGTCACGGAAGGATCGAGCGCACTAGACGAGTCCATGATCACCGGCGAGGCGATTCCCGTTGAGAAACATACAGGCGACCGCGTGGTGGGCGCCACCGTGAACGGGACAGGCTCGCTGATCATGAAGGCCGAGAAGGTCGGCTCGGAGACCCTCCTCGCGCAGATCGTGCATATGGTGGCAGAGGCCCAGCGAAGCCGGGCGCCGATCCAGAAACTTGCCGACATCATCGCGGGATACTTTGTCCAGATCGTGGTTTCGATCGCAATCGTCACCTTCATTGTCTGGGCCTGGGTGGGGCCTGAACCCCGCTTTGTCTACGCGCTGGTGAATGCTATCGCGGTTTTGATCATCGCATGCCCCTGCGCACTGGGGCTTGCTACGCCGGTCTCGATCATGGTTGCCATGGGCAAGGGCGCTGCCGGCGGAGTGCTGTTCAGGAACGCGGAGGCCATCGAGATGATGAGAAAAGTGGACACCCTTATTGTGGACAAGACCGGCACGCTCACCGTGGGCAAGCCGAAGCTTGTCGGCGTAGTATCGAACAACGGATACGACGAGAAATCCATACTTCTGTATGCCGCAAGCATCGAGCGCGGGAGCGAACATCCCCTCGCAGCGGCCATCGTTGCCGGAGCGCAGGAAAAAGGCGTCAGCCCGAAGAATGCCGAGTCCTTTCAGTCTTTGACCGGCAAGGGGGTGACGGGAAAGGTGGAAGGTCATGACGTAGCTCTCGGCAACCGCGCCCTGCTCGATGAGCTCCACGTCGATCCAGGCGAATTGGCAACAAAGGCCGAGGACCTCGGAAAGGACGGCCAGACCGTGATGTTCATTGCCGTGGACGGAAAAGCAGCGGGCCTCCTGGGGGTGGCCGACCCGATAAAAGAAACCACTGCCGAGGCCGTCAAACAGCTTCATGACGACGGTATCCGCATCGTCATGCTCACGGGCGATACGAAGACCACTGCTGAAAGCGTATCGAAGAAGCTGGGGCTCGACGAGGTGATCGCCGGGGTCCTGCCGAACCAGAAAGCGGACGTGGTCAAGCGCCTGCAGAGTGAAGGCCGCTTTGTTGCCATGGCAGGCGACGGAATCAACGACGCTCCCGCCCTTGCCCAGGCCCAGGTGGGCATCGCCATGGGCACCGGGACCGACGTGGCCATGGAGAGCGCGGGCGTAACACTCGTGAAAGGCGACCTCAGGGGCATCCTGCGGGCGCGGCTCCTCTCGCGGGCCACGATGAAGAACATCAAACAGAACCTGTTCTTTGCCTTCGTATACAACTCCCTCGGCATTCCCGTTGCCGCGGGAGCGCTCTACCCGTTCTTCGGCATACTGCTCAGCCCCATCTTCGCGGCAGCGGCAATGAGCTTCAGCTCCGTGTCGGTCATCGGGAATGCTTTGAGACTGCGCAGGGCCAGGATTTGAGCGGGATGAAAAGAATATCAAACGAGAGGAGAAAAACCATGAACAAGGGTCTCGTAGCGGCAACTGCAATCACACTGATGACAGACGCAGCGTATGCGCAAATGGGCGGCAGTCAAGGCGGCGGTCAGGGTGGTGGAATGATGGGCCGCAATTGGGGATGGGGAATGGGCTATGGCGGCATTTTCGGGATCACGATCGTGATCCTCGCTGTTGTCATGGTTGTTGTTTATGTGGTGAGGCGAAAGTAAAAGTCTGAAAGGACATCGGAAGAAAAGACGATGAAGAAAATTACTGGAATCACCTGCTTGTTTCTGGATATCGGCGGTGTCCTGCTCACCAACGGGTGGGACCATCACGCCCGCAAACGGGCGGCGACGAACTTCAAGCTGGAACCGGCCGAAATGGAGGACCGTCATCACCTTACCTTCGACACTTACGAGGAGGGAAAGCTCACGCTGGAAGAATATTTAGACCGGGTGATCTTCC
>JAJYKN010000285.1 GCA_021788515.1 Nitrospirota bacterium
GAGACGAGTTTGTAATTCAAGAATATGCGCGATCTGCTTACGCTTCGGTTGCGGAGTTTTTCCGCCTGCCGGAACCAACGGCCAGAGGGTACTCGTGAGTTTTGTCATGATCGTGACATGCAATGATACAACTGGAATTTGTTAGAGTTTCTACTACTCGAAACTCCAACAGTTGTAGGTGAACCTGTTAAAGAGATGCCGCTGCCTTGTCCGTTTATTTCTGATCCAAATATTATCCTCAAATTAATCTGTCCAGACTGAACCGGAATCACTGTCCAAAATGGTCCGGAACCGGCGTCCCCTTTGACGCCGGAACAGCTGTCCATTAATCTCCGGAATCTGCAGCCTTTGCAGGCTTTTAGAAAACTATCAAAATTCTTGCTATTTAAATTCGTTTATAGTACTGTTTTTTGGAAAACGGTTTGCTTGAAAACAGGTTTGTTCCGCTTTAACGGGGTGTAATCGTGGAATCGCTCAGAAAAACGCTTGAAAGAACACTGCAGTTTTACGAACAGAAGGACTACGTCAACGCAGAAAAAGGCGTGGACGAGATGCTGGCGGCGTATCCGGACTTCCCGCGCGCGCTTTTCCTGAAGGCCGTGATTTTTGAAGAGACCGGGAGGGCGGGCGAAGCGGAAGAATACTACCGGAAGGCGGGGGCGACGTCCCTTCTCTGGCTTCGTCTCGCGATGCAGCTGGAGGAAAAGGACCCCGAGCGGGCGCTCCGCTACTTCGAGAAGGTAAAGGCTACGGACGAGCAGAACAACGTGGTCTGGCTCAGCATGGGCACTCTCTATGAAAAACTCGGCCGTCGGGATGAAGCGCGGAAATGTTTTGCAAACATATCCCTGCAGCGGGAAATCATTACGAAGCTTCTGAGTCCAACGGGCTTTCTGATCATTATGATTACCGGCGCAATAGCGATGCTCAGGCGCGGGAATACGGTCCTCGCTTCACTCGTGATCGCTTCCGGCGTTGTGTGCCTGTTCTGGCTCAAGAGGGACGGCGGAAGAGCATTGCAGATGATGCGGAAAAAGAATAAATACAAATAGCAAATCGCTTCTCAGAAACGAAGGGAGAAAAAGCAGGACGACGTTACATATCGGCGGCCTCCTTTTAGTTGTTTCCCATTGTTTCAGCGCAGTCACTCTGGTATACTGGTACGAGTGAAGCGTGTGAAAGCAGGCAGGAGCGATGGCCATTCCCAATATCGATTATGGCCTCTGCCAGGGGTGCGGCGGATGTGCAGAGGCATTTCCCGAGTTTTTTAAGATGCGCGACGACAAAGCCTGGGTCATCAATGCCGACCGTTTCCGCGTCGAGGAGCATCCGGGCATCCTTTTGGTCTGTCCTTATTATGCGATTTCCCTCGTGTGATCCCGCGCGACGTTGTTTCGTCAAAATCAATACAAGGTGATGGTGGTTTCCCATGATCCCTTATCCGAACATCAGTCCCGAGATTTTTCGTATCGGCCCTTTTGCCGTCCGGTGGTACGGGCTCATGTATGCCGTGGGCTTTGCGTCCTCCTTTATTCTGGTCAGGCATCAACTGCGGAGAACGGGCGCTCAGCCGAAAGGCAAAGGACAGGCAAAAGAAGAACGAGCGCCTGTTCCCGAGGCGTTTCTCGAATCGCTCTATACCTACCTGGTCTTCGGGCTCATCCTGGGCGCCCGGCTGGGGTACGTGCTGTTTTATGATCTTTCGAGCTATGTACAAAACCCGCTCGAAATTTTCGCGGTCTGGCACGGCGGCATGTCCTTTCACGGCGGGCTGGTCGGCACGCTGCTTGCCGGGTTCCTGTGCTGCCGCAAATATCGCGTGAATTTCTGGTACGCCGCCGATCTGGTCATCGTTACCGCGCCCATCGGGCTTGCCGCCGGAAGGCTCGGGAACTTCATCAACGGCGAGCTTTTCGGCAGGGTCACGGATGTGCCCTGGGCCATGGTATTTCCCGCAGGCGGGCCGCTGCCGCGCCACCCCTCGCAGCTCTATGAATTTTTTCTTGAAGGCGTGCTGCTCTTCACCATCCTCTGGATCGCCAAGGACAGAAAGCATGCGCCGGGCATGATGGTCGCCCTCTTTCTGATCCTCTACGGCCTGTTCCGGTTCATCGTGGAATTTTTCCGCCAACCGGACGTCCAACTCGGGTTTGTTCTTGGCCCTTTCACCATGGGACAGATACTGAGTGTTCTTACCTCCTTTGCCGGGATCGCGTTGTTCTTCCTGCTGAAGAAAAAAACGACCCTGTCCGAAGCACCAGACAAAAAAGCCAAATGAGTGTTGGGGCTGATTGCCTGTTTCGCATCGCCACTATCCAACATGAGACAGACGGATAAAACTAAAAAGTCCCGCCCTTGCTTCATGGGCGGGACTTTTTTTGGCAATGACTGAAGAACAAAAGCCATGGTCCGGGCTGTTAACCGTTCTTAACGACTGCCACGCTTTTGAGCGCATGCATGGGTCCGACTGCTTTTAAGCGTTCAAGCTGTTGTGTGTTCCACAGGAAGAGCGAGCCGGCAAAGGCCAGCGAGTTCAGCGAGATGTCTTCAAAAAACTCTTTCGACCGCGGGACCACGAGCATCCATTCGCGCGTCATGAGAAAACAGTAGGGCAGGGTTTGGCGTGTGAGGCTGTCCGGGCGAGGGGCAGACATGCCGACGCTCTGCAGCATGTCGCCGTACCGTTGGAACGTTGTCCTGGCAGCCAAAGACGGAGAGGCTGCAAAATTTTTTTCCAGGCGGCTGAATGCATGGAGGAATGGAAAACCGGGAATGTGGGCGATGGTTTTTGTGTCTGCCTGCGCAAGCAGGGGGCCGATGGGGACTTCCGGTCCTTCGGGGGCCAGGGGAAGCGGCACCATCTGGAGATGCTTGTGCTGCTGGCTTGCCCCTGCCTCTCGGCCGCCATTGTAGAACCCGAGGCCTTCGAATTCCGCCATGCAGATCCAGAGCGCCTCGAAGTCCCTCAAGGTCAACAGCATGTCCTGCTCTTCGAAGCGCTTTGTCACGATCAAGAGGTGGTGGTCGACGACGTTGAACTTGTTCAGGATCGCAACATGGGTGTCCGAAAGGTCCGCGACCGTGAGGTCCTTTTCCGGCGGGAGGAAAGGATTGGCCTGTTTCCCCGTTGCAGCGGCGGACTCCTGCTGTTTCCGCGCTTCGTCCTTGCGCCGGAGACCGGCCAGGACCCTGACGAAGAACTTCACGCCGCGATCTTCAATAAAAGTATATTCCGTGGGAGCAGGCAGGAGCGCTCCCGATGAAAGAGCGCGTTCTGTTGTCGTGCGGATGCGTTCCCATAGCGTTCCCTGTTGTAAGGCCATCTTCCTCCTCTTACGTACGTCTCGCTTGAACTCGATTGTCTTGCAGCCTTGGCGGGATTATAGCACATCAGGGGGACAAAGATCGAATGGGACGATCAAAGGAAAGCGATCGGCCTTACGCGGCCAGGTGTTTCAACCTATATGTGATCCTTCCCCGCGTGAGATCATAAGGAGTAAGCTCCACGGTGACCTGATCTCCCGGCAGGATCTTGATATAGTGGATACGGAGCTTGCCGGAGAGATGAGCAAGAACCACGTGGCCTCCCTCCACCTCAACGCGGAACATGGCGTTGGGAAGCGCAT
>JAJYKN010000286.1 GCA_021788515.1 Nitrospirota bacterium
CAGAACTCTGTTCGCGGCTGGTGATCCCCGGCCCCTCGCGTCCCGTCCTCAGTCTGACGGGAGGGGAGCCCCTGCTCCAGCGCGATTTTCTGGTCCACTGGCTGCCTCAGGTGAAAAAAAACTACCGAATCTATCTCGAGACCAGCGGCATTCATCACAGCGCCATGAACGCGGTCCACGACCTCGTAGACATGGTCAGCATGGACTTTAAACTGCCCTCGGCTACGGGTCTTCGTCCCCTGTGGGAAGAGCACCGGAAGTTCCTCGCCGCATCGCAGGGCAAGGAACTGTTTATCAAAGCGGTGGTCACAAGGGAAACAACAAAAGAGGACATCCTTGCTTCTGCGCATATCATAGCAAGCTGCGGCCTGTCCATTCCGTTTATCCTGCAACCCGCGGGCGCCGAATTTGCTCCCTTGGCAAGCATGCTGGTCGAATTCCAGGACGAGGCGCTCAAAATTATCGACGACGTGCGCGTCATACCTCAGGTGCATAAAATGTTAAACGTTCCGTAATGGGAGCGCGTTATCATTTATCCTTTCATTTACCACGTTCATGATAAGTCTGGTTAGGTGCCGGGGATTGGATTTTCAAATACTTTCGCAGGTCATTCAAGAGCTTTCAGAACTTTTGAGCATCGCCCGGGTGGAGCGGGTGCTCCAGTGCCCGGAGGGAGGCCTGTATCTTCTGCTCCAACGTGACCGGAAGAAATATACGCTGCTGCTCTCTCCCGACCGCTCTCTCCCGCGCATGCATTTAGTCAGTGAAAAACCGCGATCCGTTGGCACGCCGCATCCTTTTATTCTGACATTGAAAAGCCTCCTTGCGGGTGTGCGCCTGAAGAGCGTCTCTCTCCTGAACGCTGATCGGATAGCCGAGATGTGCTTTGCCCGGTCCTCTGAAGAACAGCGTCTTGTGTTCGAATTGACGGGTTCGTCGGCAAACCTTTTTTTTCTCGATACAGAGTTGCGGATCGTCGCCGCGTACTATCCCGTTCCGCTCACGGAGCATGCAAGGCGAACGCTGTTGCCGGGAGCGCACTATGCTCTCCCCCCGAAAAGAACCAGCCTCTCCCCGGACAAGCCTCTTCCCGTTGCCGACGAAGTCCTTTCGCCGAACAAACGAGCGGAGGTTTTTTATGCGCACCTGGCAGGGGAGCAGCATCTTTCCAAGCTCAGGTCGGAGGTCAACGCCGGCATTCGCAAGGCCGCGGCCAGGATCGAGCGAAAGCGTGCAGCCCTGGCCGCGGACCTTGCCTCAGCGGAACACGCCGATGAGTTCAAAGAGGCAGGAGATCTGATCCTGGCCAATCTGCGGAACCTGAAGACGGGCATGGACCATGCCGAGCTTATGGGCTACGACGGACGCATAACGTTCGTCAAACTGGACCCGAAGCGGTCTCCGTCGAAGAATGCGGAACTCAAGTTCAAGGCGTATAAAAAAGCCAAAGCAGGGCAGCAGATCATTTCATCGCGGCTGCAAGATGCGGTTGAGGAAGCGTCCTATCTGAGTGCCCGGTTGAACTCAGCTGAGAAAGCGGAAGATGCTTCAGCCCTCAACGCTGTCCGTTCCGATTTGGCGGCCCGGGGGTACCTAAGGGAGAAGAGGTCGGGAACGGGAAAAGGAAAAGCTTCTCCGGCAAAGAAAGTTCCCGGGTTCAGGACCGTGGTCCTTCGCGGTTGGGAAATCCTGGTGGGGACCAGCGCAACAGGCAACGATTACATCACGACAAAACTTGCCCGTCCCGACGACCTCTGGCTCCATGCGGAAGGCCTTCCCGGATCCCATGTCCTTGTCCGGAACGCGAAGAGGGGAGATATCCCGGTTGATGTCCTTATGAAAGCGGCGGCGCTTGCCGCCCATTACAGCAAAGGGAGAAACGCGGACAAGGTGCCGGTCACCTATACGCAGGCCCGGCACGTCAAAAAGCCGAAAGGCGCAAAGCCGGGGCTGGTTACGCTTTCGGAGCGCAAAACAGTGATGGTCCGGCCGGAAGATGGTTTGTCCCCGTGATATGCCTCCTTCGTAAGCAGCGGGAACGTGATTATTCCCTTTACAGAATTTATCCATTCGAGTAAAATTCAGTCATTCTTCCCGCGTGAAAAAAACATGACAAAAAAAATTATCATTTCACTCCTCATCGCTTTTACGATGTTCGCGGTTACGTTTTCCTGCTATTCCCTCGGTTTTTTCGAAAAACCCGAATATTTCCTCTATGACCTGCAGGCGAGGTTCCTGCGGCATGACAAGGTTTTCGACAGCAAGATCAAGGTCATTCTCGTGGACGAGGCCGCTCTCAAGTCGATGGCGGATATTGCGGGCAGGTGGCCGTGGCCCCGTGCCATCTGGTCGGACCTGCTCGATTTCCTTTCGATCGGCGGCGCCCGGACCGTGCTTTTCGATCTCCTGTTCCTGGAACCGGACCGGTACAACGAGGCCAACGACAAGGCCCTGATAGAAGCGACGGCCGCGTCGCAGAATGTCTACCACGGCATGATGATCATGCGGGAAGAGCCCGATAAGGACGCAAGGAACAACGTCGGCCTGAATCGGCCCCTGCCGGCTGATTTCGTGAACCGGTTTGCCCTCAAAAACGTCACCGGCGCCCTCCCCCGCAGGCCCGGCACCGGATACAACGATTTCTCGCTGCCCATAACAGGCCTGGCCGATGCTTCGAAAGGGATGACCGTTGTCGAATTTACGCCGGACAGCGACGGCGTGTACCGGCGGACGAGGCCCCTTCGCGAATATCAGGGCAAGTATTTCCCCGTGCTCGGGCTCGCCCCTTTCATCGACGATACAAGCTCTATCACCATCGGGAGCGATTCAGTGAGGATCAACGACCGGACGATTCCGATCGACAAAAACGGGAACTGCATCATCAATATGTACGGCCTCGACAAAGTGGACACCTATTCCATGAGCGGGGTGTTCGCCTCGCTTCAGAAAATCAGAGAAGGCAAAGTCGAAAACCTCCTTGTCAACCCCGGCGTGTTCAAGGACAGCATCGTTTTCATAGGCGCAAGCGCCGTCGGGACGGCCGATCTTAAGCCGATTCCCATCGCCCCCAGCGCTCCCGGCGTCATGCTGCACGTCTTTCTGGCTAACAATTATCTCCGAAACGATTTCATGAGGCCGCCCGACAAACGGTTGACGCTTCTCTCGGTGATCCTGGGCGTGCTCCTTACCTCCTGGGCCGTGATGTTTTCCAAACGGTTCATTATTCAGGCCGCTTTTCCCCTGCTTTTGCTCGTACTTTACATCGGCTATGGCCTGTTCTCCTTCAAATCGAATACGCAGGTCGAAATGATCCCGTTTCTGTTTTCGACGGTGACGACGAGCTTTTTTTCCTTCGGCTATCTTACCTTTACCGAGGCCGTCGAAAAAAGACGGGTGTCGCAATTGTTTACGCAATATGTCTCCAAAGACGTTCTCAACGAAGTGCTCCACAACTACAAGGAATACCTGAAATCGAGCGCGGGGCAGAAAGTAGAATTGACCGTCCTCTTTTCCGATATCCGCAGTTTTACAACCATGTCGGAGACCACGCCGCCGGAAAAGATCGTTGAAATGCTGAATATCCATTTTTCGGTCATGGCAACCGTCGTGCCCACGACCACGG
>JAJYKN010000287.1 GCA_021788515.1 Nitrospirota bacterium
GGCCCCGACAGCCTGGGGAGCCGCGAGCCCGGGAGGGAGCAGCAGGATGAATATTGTCTCAAAAACGCCGAGCCCGCCCGGTACCTGGCTCGCCAGGCCGACCACCTGGGCAAAGAGGTAAATGCCGATGAATGCCGGAAACGACAGTGCGGGGACTTCCGGCAGGAGGACGTACAGCACGCACCCGGCCAGCAGCCAGTCAAGGGACGAGAGCGCGATCTGCGTCAACGACAGGAGCGTCGAAGGGAGTTCGATCTCGCGGTTCAGGATCTTTATTGGCTTTCTCCGGACCGCGCTCCAGCCGATATAGCCGAACACAACGACGAGAAAGATGACGCCCAGAGGCCGGGCCGAAGCAAAGGGCAATTTCATCAAGGCGGGCAGCGCGACCGGTTCCGCCACGAAGGCGAAGCCTCCTACGGACAGGAGCCCGAGCCAGAGGGTGAGGGTGTAGAAGGCCACCATTTTCGTGACCTCCAGAATCGAGAGGCCCCAGGACGTGTACAGCCGGTAGCGCACGGAGCTGCCCGCAAGCATGGACAGGCCGATATTATTGCTGAAAGCGTAGCCGATGAACGACGCGAAGGCGATCTTGCCGTATTCGAGGGTGCGGCGGATGTACCGGAATGCCAGCGCATCATAACCGGTCAGGACGAGATAGTTCAGGGCGGTGAGCAGCAGCGCGGACAACAAGCGCGGCGCAGGCACGGCGCGCGCTCCCGCAGCGAGGTCCCGGTAGTGGTACCCGGAGAGCGCATGGCGCAGGACCCAGAGGGCGGCGAGGAAGAGTATGAGTCCAATCAGCGGACCTGCTATTTTAACGAGTTGACGGTTCATGCTTGCCGTAATTTTGCCTTATGGTGCATCGCTCTGCGTAAACGGCCGCGTCACATCAGACGCTCGGCACAGAAGGTTGTGCTCCCCTTCGTTCGGACTCCGATGTCGAACATGCGGTGGAAGAGGCCGTATTCACTTTTTTTCGTGCACTTCATATTTGACGAGATTCTTGCCGCTTTTCTTCGCGGAATACATCAGCTGGTCTACGATCCTGATCATTTCGTCGATGGATTCCGGAGGCGTATTAAACGTCACGACCCCGATGCTGAACGTAACAGGCCATGACTTCCCGCGGGCGATGCCCGAAAGGAAAGCATGGAGTTTCGAGAAGAAGACCTTTGCCGCTTCATTGCCGCTTTCCGGAATAAGCACTGCGAATTCATCGCCGCCCAGCCTTGCGGCAATATCTGTTTTGCGGATACGGCCTGCAATGGCCTGACCGACCTGTTTCAGGAGGGCGTCGCCTTCAGCATGCCCGTATCTATCATTGACTGACTTGAAATCGTCGATATCGATGTACGCCATCGAGAAGCGATGGCCGTATCGAATTGACCGTTGCAGTTCAACGTCCGCGCGCTCAAAGAAATACCTGCGGTTCCCCAGCCCGGTCAGGTAATCTTCCCGCGCGAAGGACTTCTCCCGTTTGAATCCATTCAGAAGAAAAACGATGATGCTGAAAAAGCTGAGCCTCACCATCCCGTTCCACAGCAATGCAGAGGGAGCGCTGCGGGCGACTCCGGCCAGCATGTCGGACACAAGCCATATCGCTGCGCCCGCGCATGCCACAACCATGCCGGACCACTTTTCCCCGTACCAGGTCGCGAGAGCGATGGGGACAAGATAGAAAATAGAAAAACCGACCCGGGCGCCGAACAGGTGGTCGGTTGCGCCGATCAAAAGCGCGAGCACCGAAGCTGCGATTATGATGAACCGCCGGGAGCGGCCGGCCAAATATGATAACACGTCCGTTGCCACGTTGGCACCTCGCGACCCGGGTTCTGATTGCGTTTGCCCGTCTGCCGTTCGCACAGAACGGTTGTCCTTTGCCTCGGCATATCAGGCACGCCGGGGACGGCAGACGTCACCCGGTCCGGTGACGATTTGTTGGATTTTTTCATCGGTACGTTGCGCCCGAACAATGGCCTGATTGTTGCTGTTTGAACGTCCCTGGATGAGCCGCGTTTTTTAAGCGGTTTTTGCAACGAGAACAGCGCAGCCCGCAAGCCCGATCACCTTTTCCGTCGTGCTCCCCATCAGGAGTTTCTTGAGCCCTGTTTTCCCGTATGCTCCCATGACGATCAGATCAACGCCCCTGTTTGTTGCGGTCTTGGCTATGATTTCATGGGGTTTCCCGACGAGGACCATCGTCTCAACGGAAATACCGGCCTGCTGCGCCGCCAGCGCGGCATCGTCGGCATGCACGCGCGCTTTTCCCTTCTCGTCTTCCGAGTGAGCCACGGAAATCACGGTCAGGCTGCAGCCGCAGCGTTTCGCAATTTCAATCGCCTCCAGAGCAGCCGTGCGACCGTGCTCCGACCCGTCCGTTGCAACCAAAATATTTTTGAACTCGACCTGCGCTGCCCGCGGAACAACCATGACCTTGCAGGGTGCGTGCCCGATGACTTTCGCGGCCGCGCTGCCGAGGAGGACCTTCTCCAGCCCGTGCCGGCCGCGTCTGCCGACCGCGATCATATCGACTTTTTTTTCCGTTGCCTCTTCAACGATAAGGCGGGAAGCGCTGTCCCCGTGGCGAAAAATCGCCTCGCATGACGGCAGCTCTTCCAGCGCCCTCGCCTTGAGGGATGCAAGGTATTGAACGGCTTCTTCCTCTTCTTTCTGCAAAAACTCTGCGCCGGCGGTCTCATATTCCGGATTTGTTTCCACGACCGTCATGACATAGAGTTTGCTCGAACAGTGCTTTGCGAAGGTTATCGCCGCGGCTATCGCGCCCTCGCTGAACAGTGAGCGGTCTGTTGCGACGAGC
This sequence comes from Nitrospirota bacterium, assembly GCA_021788515.1. GTDB lineage: Bacteria > Nitrospirota > UBA9217 > UBA9217 > UBA9217 > JAJYKN01. Next base: position 2,822 of record JAJYKN010000287.1, read on the forward strand.
AGTTTTTCGAGTTTTGATACGGGACAGGACTGGCTGGCGTTCATGGTGGCATCCTCCTTGGATTTTCACGGGTTCCCACACTCGTTGCCGGCGGTTTGCGGCCGTGTGTTATCCATTATATCTTATTTTTTCCGCCTCAGAAGAGGTACGGAGAAACGGCTACTATCCCATGAGCAAGGATTCCTGCCCTACCGAGCGTACACGGAATCCCGCGACTTGCAATCCTTCGGCTCCTGCCGGAAGGGGCTCCACTGACGTTTTTACTCTACGATCGCCGCACACTCCGTGGTGAAAGGTTTTTCCGTCGTTGTTAAAAGTAATACCTTGCCCTCATTTCCATGCGATATCCGTACGGCTTCTCGCCGAATTCGCTCAGCCGTTCTCCAGCCAAAACCATCGTCTTGAGCCTCAGTTCCAGGTTCGTGATCCCCGTGTAGGCAATCTCCGGTGAGAGCGAGTAACTTCGGTCCTCGGCGTTCACGATCGCCGTCACCGCGGGCGTCCAATAGAGAATGTCAAAGGGGTCCTTCTGGCTCACGCGCAAATACAGATACTCCCGCCCGGTATTCGGCTTGCCGCAGCTCTTGTCTGTCACCATCGCCGCCTTCTGGAGGAGCGCATCGTTTCCCGTTGAAAGATAGGCATCGTACGCGTTGTGGATGAAAGTAAAGTACTCCCGCGTCTCCTGCTCCGTGAAGCCGGTCCCGTTCCGATAACATTCGAGGATGTACGTCGTGTCCTTTTCAGTGAGATACCGGAGCCCGAGGAGCCAGCTCGTGGCGTCATATACGGTCTGATGC
>JAJYKN010000288.1 GCA_021788515.1 Nitrospirota bacterium
TCATCACTGCCCAGGACGTGGAAACGATCTACGAAGTCCCGATCCATCTCCACGAAGAGGGGATAGACGACCGGATCGTGGAGCTCCTGGACCTCAAGGTCTCCAACCATGACCTGAAGACGTGGAAAACGATCATCGAGCGCATAAAACATCCGGCCAGGAACGTCACCATCGCCCTGGTCGGAAAATACATCGACCTCAAAGAAGCGTACAAGAGCCTGTGCGAGGCGTTAACGCACGGCGGCGTGGCCAACGACGCGAGAGTGAACATCCACTGGGTGGACTCCGAAGAGATCGAGAGCAAGGGCGCCGCGGAAATGCTCAAGGGCATGGACGGCATCCTGGTCCCCGGCGGGTTCGGCATCCGCGGGGTCGAGGGGAAAATCGCCACGGTCAAGTATGCCCGGGAAAATAAGATCCCTTACTTCGGCATCTGCCTCGGCATGCAGTGCGCCGTTATCGAGGTTGCCCGCGACCTTGCCCGGCTCCAGAACGCGAACAGTTCGGAGTTCGACCTGAAAACTCCCCATCCCGTGATTTACCTTATCGAGCAATGGTACGATTACCGGAACAAGACCATCCAGAAGAGGGACCTTTCGAGCGACAAGGGAGGCAGCATGCGCCTGGGCGCTTATCCGTGCAAGCTCGAAAAAGGCACGCTCGCTCATCAGGCGTACGGGAAGGATGAAATTTCCGAACGGCACCGTCACCGCTATGAATTCAACAACAAATACCTCGAGTCGCTCAAGGCTGCAGGCCTCGTGATCAGCGGCGTCTCTCCCGACGGCGCGTTGGTGGAGATTGTCGAGCTGAAGGACCACCCCTGGTTTCTCGGATGCCAGTTCCATCCGGAGTTTAAATCAACGCCGAGAAAACCGCACCCGCTCTTCACGGCATTTATCGGCGCAGCTCTTAAAAAGAAAAGTTCATAGTTCTTAGCTCATAGCTCGTGGTTAACTCAAAACGAAAAACTCAAAACTCAGAACTATTACCAAAGGCAATGCATTGACCAGAGAAATCAACATCAGGGGCGTCAAGATCGGCGGGGACAATCCATTCGTCCTGATCGCGGGGCCCTGCGCCATCGAGTCCGAAGGCGCGACTTTTGACGCGGCAACGCGGCTTAAAAAAATGACTTCGGACCTCGGCATCCCGTTCATTTTCAAATCGTCCTATGACAAGGCGAACCGGAGTTCCTTTAAATCGTACCGGGGACCGGGCCTGAAGCAGGGGCTCCAGATCCTCCGGCGCGTGGCAAGAGAACTCGACCTGCCCGTTCTTTCCGACGTGCACCGGTTTGAAGAGATCGCACCGGCGGCGGAAGTCCTCGACATCATCCAGATACCGGCCTTTCTGTGCCGGCAAACAGACTTTGTGATGGACGTGGCAAAAACCGGGAAAGTGGTCAATATCAAGAAAGGCCAGTTTCTCGCGCCCTGGGACATCAGGAACGCGGCTGAGAAAGCCGCGGCCACGGGCAATGAGAATATCATTATAACCGAGCGGGGCGTGTCCTTCGGTTACAACAACCTGATCGCAGACATGCGCGCGCTTCCCATTATACGCGAGTTCGGCTATCCCGTGATATTCGACGCGACCCATTCCGTGCAGCTTCCCGGGGCAGGCGGGACCGCGTCGTCGGGAGACCGGAAGTTCGTACCGCACCTGACGCGCGCCGCGGTTGCCGTGGGCGTAGACGCCTTGTTCATGGAAGTCCATGCCTGCCCTGACGAGGCATTGTGCGACGGCCCGAATATGCTGAGCCTGGATGAACTTCCCGCGTTGCTGAAACAGGCCCAGGAGATTGACCGGATCGTGAAGAGAGGCGCATAGAGTTGTTAGCTGACCGGTTTTTCATTTGCTTGGGGACCGGGGGAAGAGGGCAGCGTGCAGATTAAAGAATTAATTGACGCTACGGTGAAGATTATATTACAGCACGCTCATCCCACCAGGATATATCTCTATGGGTCGCGGGCCACGGGAGAAGCATCGGAAACAAGCGATATCGATATCGCTTACGATGACAAGGACTTTAAGGACTTTGACCTCATCGAGCAGGATGTGCTAAAACTTGACACGCTGCTCAAAATTGAAGTAAAAAATACCGCATTTACCGAAGAGCGGTTCAGAAACCGGGTCCTCTCCACGGGCAGGGTATTGTATAGCGCCGATAAGAAGCTGCGGTTTGAAGACGGTCTCCACAATTTCCAAAAGGCGTTCGAACGGTTCGCAGAAGTCGTGGATCGGAAACAGGAATTTTACGATGAGGGGTTCGGGGACATCTATCTGGACCTTATCGTCAAGCGCTTCGAATTTACCTATGAAATGAGTTGGAAGGTTATCCGGCGGTGCCTGGATTTTATGGGACTCGCCTGTTCTAACCCTCGGTCCTGTTTTCAGGAAGCCTATTCGCAAAAGATACTATCAGATGAGCGCATATGGCTGGATATGATCGAGCAGCGAAACCTGTCAAGTCACATTTACGATGAAAATGAGATTAAAGACATCCTTCTGAAGGTTGCAGATTATAAAAAAGCTTTTGAACAGCTCCTTGCGGCGCTCAAGGCAGCATTGCATAACGAGCTTTGAAGCAACCTGAAGAGATTGACCGGATCGTGAAGAGAGGCGCATAGAGCAGAGCGCATAGGGCAGAGGGTTTCCCCCTATGCACCATGCTCTATGCGAGGAGTTTGGATGTCAATTCAACAAGCAAAAAAAGTCCTCAGAATAGAAGCCGATGCAGTTGCCTCCCTTATTGACCGCATTGACGAGAGCTTCGAGAAGGCCGTCCGGATGATTCTGGACTGCAAAGGCCGCGTGGTCGTTACCGGCATGGGGAAGTCCGGCCTGATCGGAAAGAAGATCGCCGCCACGCTCGCCTCAACGGGCACCCCAGCGCTCTTTTTGCATCCGGCCGAGGGCATCCACGGAGACCTCGGCATGGTAATGAGGGGAGACACGGTGATCGCGCTGTCCAACAGCGGCGAAACCGACGAGCTCTCGCGCATGCTGCCGTCGCTCAAGCGGCTCGGGATCGAGATCATCGCCCTGACCGGCAATAGCGAATCCACGCTCGCGAAGAACAGCGACGTGGTCATCAATGTGGGGGTAAAGGAAGAAGCCTGCCCGCTCGGACTTGCGCCCACGGCAAGCACCACGGCCGCCCTGGCCATGGGAGACGCGCTGGCGGTTGCGCTTCTGGACCAGCGGGGGTTCAGGGAAGAAGACTTCGCCTGCTTCCATCCCGGAGGCGCGCTCGGCAAAAAGCTCTTGCTCCGCGTTCGCGACCTGATGCATATCGGAGAGGCAGTTCCCATCGTTTCCGAAGCGACGCTCATCAAGGACGCCATTTATGAGATCTCGTCGAAAAAAATGGGCGTGACCGCCGTGGTGAATGCCGATGGAAAGCTCGTGGGAGTGATCTCCGACGGAGACCTCCGCCGCTGGATGGAAAAAACTGAAAAGACCGGGGAGAACCTGCTCGTCAAGAAAGCCGAAGACATCATGACCGCGAACCCGAAAACGGCAAATAAAGATTCCCTGGCCGCTGAGGCCGTGTCCATCATGGAAAAATATTCCATCACCTGTCTCATTGTTACCGATCCGGG
>JAJYKN010000289.1:0-2240 GCA_021788515.1 Nitrospirota bacterium
AACTCATCAGCACCGTGCCCTGGGACGATGCCGGATCGTACATTCGCTTCTCGGCCACCTTCGAATCCAAAGGCAGAGCCGACGAGGCGCGGGTGCTCGAAGAGTTTAAAAAGAGGATGGGCGGGTTGCGGTTTGAGTTCTAAAATACGGTCCCTCAGCGCATTCTACGGTAAATAATTCTTTATGCTCACAATCGCTTACATCGGCATCGGCTCGAACATGGGAGACAAAAAAGCCGCCTGTCGCCGGGCGATCAAACTGCTTGGCAAAGCGGGCCGCATTGTCGCTGCTTCTTCCTTCTATTGCACCGAGCCCGTCGGCTACCCGGACCAGGAAGAATTCGTCAACGCAGTGGTTGAACTCGAGACACCCTTGTCGCCGCCGGCGCTTCTGGCGCGGTGCCACGTGATCGAGGACGAACTGGGCCGGAGCCGTCTTGTCCGGTGGGGGCCGCGCACCATCGATCTCGATATTCTTTTGTACGGCGAGGCGGTACTAAACGATGCGGAACTCACGATCCCCCATCCGCTGATGTCAACGCGCGCGTTTGTTCTCATCCCGCTCGCTGAAATCGCCGCCGAGGCGGTCCACCCGGTTTGTAAAAAGACGGTCTCGCAGCTGCTCCACGATCTGCACGACGTTCACCGGGTTACTCTGTGCGATGCACCGGTTAACCAGCCATGAACAAGCAAGCGGAGTCTCTTCGCCGTACAAAATATATCGTGACCGAAGGTCCGATCGGCGTGGGCAAAACCAGCCTTACGTCGCTCATCGCCGAGGAGCTCGGCGCCCGCCTTATTCTCGAGCGTGCCGAGGACAACCCCTTCCTTGCCGATTTCTACAGAGACCCTGCCCGCTACCGGTTCCAGACGCAGATGTTCTTCCTGCTGAGCAGGTTCAGCCAGCAGCAGGAGATGGCCCAGCCGGACTTGTTCACGCGGATCACCATGAGCGATTATCTCTTCGACAAGGACCGGATCTTCGCCTACCTGAACCTCGACGAGAACGAACTCACGCTGTATGAGCAGTTCTACAGGATCCTGGAACCCAAAATCCTGAGGCCCGACCTGGTGATCTTTCTCCAGGCGGACACGGACACCCTGCTCAAACGCATCAAAATACGCGCACGGCCCTTTGAAAAAGAGCTCAACCACGAATACATTGCGGCGGTCAACGAAGCGTATAATCAGTTTTTTTTCCGGTACGCGGACACGCCGCTGCTCGTCATCAATACGTCCGATATCGATTTCGTCCACCGCAGGGAAGACCTCGACGATCTCTTGAAGCAGATTTTGGACATGAAACAGGGAACGCAGTACTACGTTCCGGTATCGGGGAAAAAGTAACGGGAACGGGACCCGGCGATGCGCTCCGTTTCCATCTTTGCCGTTGCGGTTTATCAGAGGATTGTGTAAGATTCAGCCACGTATGGCGCTCTACATCGTTAAACGCATCCTTCTTTTTATTCCCACCCTCCTGGGCATAACGCTCATAACGTTCATCCTGATGCAGGCCCTGCCCGGCGACCCGGCCGCGGGCATGGCGGGCGAGCGCGCCAGCCCCGAAACCATCGCGCGCATCCGCGCGGAACTTGGTCAGAACAGGTCGCTACCGCTTCAATACGCCGGGTATTTAAAATTGCTCGCGACCGGAGAACTGGGCAGGTCCTATTACACGAACCGCAGGATAGCCGATGATCTTGTCCAGAAATTTCCGAATACGCTCAAACTGGCCCTTGCCGCAATGTGCTTTGCCTCGGTGTTCGGCATCGGCATGGGCGTCTTTTCCGCCGTCAAGCGGGGGACGAAATGGGACCGCCTCGTGACCCTCGTTTCCGTGGGCGGGATTTCGGTCCCGGTCTTCTGGCTGGGCCTTGCGTTGATGCTCCTGTTCTCCTTTTATCTGCGGTGGCTTCCGCCTTCGGGCATGGGCAACGGCAGCCTCCTCTACATCATTCTCCCGGCTGCGACGCTCGGCACCTTTTCCCTGTCCTACATAACGCGCATAACAAGATCGTCCATGCTCGAAACGCTTTCCCAGCCCTACGTTGCGGCTGCCCGCGCAAAAGGCCTTTCGGAAACCGCTGTCGTGCTGAAGCACGCGCTCAAAAACTCGCTCATCCCCATCGTCACGCTCATCGGCCTCGACCTCGGCTCCTATTTGAACGGGGCCGTCCTGACGGAAACCATTTTCGGATGGGACGGGCTCGGCCGCTACGCCCTGGACGGCATTATCAAAAG
>JAJYKN010000289.1:2250-3594 GCA_021788515.1 Nitrospirota bacterium
GGGATTACCCGGTGATCATGGGAGTGGTGCTCTTCGGCGCCGTGATCTTCGTTGCCATGAACCTGATCGTCGATATTTCCTACCACTTCCTCGACCCCCGGGTACGGGTGAAAAGTGAAACATAGACGTTAGAAATCCGGCGTTCAAAAGCTGCAAAGAAAAGGCGCGCGGACATCCCGTTGCACGCCGGCGTCAGTTGGGCCCCCTCCGGCGGGAGCCGGGGTTGCAAGTCGCGGGATTCAGAACATGAGAAACTTTTCCATACGAGACCTGACCGAGAACACGCCTGCGTTGATCGCCGCGATCATCCTGGTCCTTCTTGTGTCCATTGCCGCCTTTGGCCCCGCTCTTGTCCATTATGACCCCCTCTCCATGGACCTGGACAGTCTGAGGCAGCCGCCGAGCAAGGCCCATCTGCTCGGCACGGACAGCACGGGCAGGGATATTCTTTCGCGCCTCGTGTACGGCGCGCGGATATCGCTCAGCGTCGGTATGATCGCTTCCCTTCTTTCCCTGTCCATCGGCATCTTCTTCGGATTGATCGCAGGGTACTTCGGCGGCAAAACGGACTCCATTCTTTCCCAGTTTTTCGACATCTTCCTTGCCTTTCCCAGCCTGCTCCTCGCCATCGGCATCAGCGCCGTGATGCCCACGGGCCTGACCTCGGCCATGCTCGCGATCACGCTCGTGGGCTGGGCCGGATTTGCCCGCCTCGTTCGCGGCATCACGCTCTCGCTCAAGGAGCAGACCTATGTGGAAGCCTCCCGCGCCCTCGGCGCGACCCCCGCGAGGATCCTGTACAAGCACATCCTGCCGAACGCCCTCCCGTTGGTCGTTGTCGCGGGCAGCTTGCGCGTCGGCGGGTTCATCCTGCTCGAAGCGGCGCTGTCGTTTCTCGGGCTCGGGGTCCAGCCGCCCACGCCGACCTGGGGATCGATGATCAGCCTGAACCGCGCCTTTATCAACTCCGCACCCTGGATGGTGATCTTTCCCGGGATCGCCATCAGCATCACCGTGATCAGCTTCAACATCCTCGGCGATTTTCTGCGCGACAAGCTCGACCCGAGATCCCAGGTATAGTGCCCCATGCGGCTGTGATTGAATGTCGGAGAATAACAAAGGTTCAGGCTTGCCTCAATTACAAAACAGGCGAAAGCTTTTCTGCCGGTGGGGCGGATAGTCATGACGCACCGGCGGAGCCGGTGGTTGAGCGCTGTCATCGTCCAGTCGATTTCACGTGTCTTAACTGTACATCAGTTTTCGCTCAAGGTCTTTCGAGCGGGAGATGCGTTTTGCCTCATCGAGAGTCAGGAGTTCCGCTTTGCAGAGCTGAATGAGATGCTG
>JAJYKN010000290.1 GCA_021788515.1 Nitrospirota bacterium
CACGAACAATTGTTCCGTGTGCGGTATGGACGTAAATTCCAAGTTCAAGGCCGACTACAAGGGGCAAACTTATTACTTCTGCAGCGAGAACGACAAAATGGAGTTTCAGAAACGGCTGCAGGTGTACGCAGGGTTGGAGCGCGTAAGCAAAAAAAGCAAGGCAGCGTAGACAGTGCCCCGCCCACGGCGTATCAACGAATATGCGGACATAAAAGATCCGGGCATCGGCTAAGGTGTCCGGATCTTTTTTTGTCAGTACTTTATGAGGACACGCCTGGTCGTGTTGTTGCTTCCCTCCGAAAAAAGACCTATGCTGGAGGAGCAATGTTGTATGCTCCCAGGGGCCGCCGCAGGCAGTGATATACTTTGAATAGAACAGCCTGTCAGGAAACACCAGGGGAGGTGAAGGATATGAAACAATTTTCATGCGCAGACTTGGGGAATAAATGCAATGTGGTCTTGATCGGGCAAAGTGAAGATCGTCTTGTTGAGATGGTGTCGATCCATCTGCGGGAAGTCCACGGGATGACTTCGATCTCCCAGGATACAGTGGCCGAGATCAAGAAGCACTTTACCAGCCGGGCAACCTCCGATGCAGCCTACGTCGTTGATCGCATCTTAGAAAAATACAACTGTGACAGCGACCCGGCGTGCAGTTGGCGGTACATCGCCGAGGCCGAAAGGATCCTGACCGGCAGCGACACGGTCCACTCGAAGGAACTCAGGGCAGCCTGATTGTCGGTGCGTGGAAGGTGCGAGAGGCGTGCAATCGACGGAGAATCCGAGCAGAAACGATGCTCCGGTGGCGTGAAAAATAAAAAAGGACGTGCGGAGTAATTTTCGCCGGCCTTTTCTGCGCTTTGGCTATGCTCTTTTCCAGCAATGCCCTAACTCTTCAATATCTTCTCAGCCGCAATCTGCGCCTCATGCACGCAGTCGCCGATACCGATGCCCTTGTATGAACAGCCGATGAGGTGCAGTCCCGGATGCGACGTGAGCGTCCGGTCCAGCAGGGAAATGCGGTCCAGGTGTCCCACAGTGTACTTCGGCATGCCTTTGTACCAGCGGTACACTTTTGAGAACTGCGCATTGGCCTTAATACCCAGGATACTGTCAAGTTCCTCAAGCACCATCTTTACCATGCCCGCATCATCGAGTTCCGTCACGAGTTCCTCGTGATGGCCGCCGCCGACGAAGACGCGGATCATGACCGTGTCGTCAGGCGCGCGATAAGACCACTTGATGGAGCTGTAGGTAGCCGCGTTCACCCTCCTGCCCTCGACGCGGGGGACGATGAAGCCGAAGCCCCTGAGCGGGACCCTGACGTCGTTCTTCCGGAAGACGACGGAGACCGTGGAAGAGGACGACCACTCGATCTTGTTCATCTGGGCTGCGAGCGTTTCGTCGAAACCCTTGACCATGTTGGCTGCTTCATAGGCTGCCGAAGCGATCATGACGTGGTCAGCTTCCAGCGTTTCGCCGCTTTCGAGCGTGACCGCATATCCTTTGCCCCGGGGCTCGACTGCTTTGACCGAAGCGTTCATGCGGATCGATTCCTTGCCGATGTGGTCAACGCAGGCCTGCGAAAGGGTCTGCATGCCGTTTTTGAAACTCATGAAGTAGGTCATCTTCGGCTGGCCCGGTTTGGCGGGCGGACCGCTCAGGGTTGCGTGGGGCCGGTTCTTCATTGCCGCGAGCATGCCCATGATCAGGCTGCCGCTCTTCTGCTCCATCTGTACGAACCGGGGAAAGGTCGCGAGCACGCTCATGTTGTCCGGGTTCGAGGTGTGAATGCCGGCAACGAGCGGCTCGGCGATCTTTTCCAGGCATTCACGGCCGAGCCTGCGGGTCACGAAGGAGGCGAGACTTTCGTCTTCCAGGGACCTGCGCTTCGGCATGAACACATCCATTCCCATCCGGAGTTTCCCCGGCCAGGTGATGAGGTGGGATTTCGCCATGGGCCAGAACGAGGTCGGCACCATGAGCATGACCCCTTCGGGCAGCGAGTGCAGCTTGTTTCCGGAAAAAATGAACGTGCCCTTGAACTGGTCGTTCGACGGCAGCATCTCAGGCTCAAGGCCGAGATGCTTGGCGAGGTTGACGCTCCAGACCTTTTCCGGGAGAAAACTGTCGGGACCGCCTTCGACGAGGTACTTGCCGATCTTCTCGGTCAGGATCTTGCCGCCGATGCGGCCGTTCTTTTCGAGCAGCAGCACGTCAACGGTCTTGTTATGAGACTTGGCCCCGGCTTTCAGATGGACGGCGGCAGCCAGACCGGCGATCCCGCCGCCGATAATGATGATTTTCGGCATGATGTATACCTTTTTTGGACGCAGATGAACGCAGATTTTCGCAGCTAAAATTATTTTCTTGAATTTTCAAAAACCTTTTTTTTAAATTCTGCTTTAGGTCCGAAATTCAAGAGTAAACCAACTTCACAGTCAGTAGCCTTCAAATAATTTAGCAGTTGAGCCTCGTGATCTCGAGAAAGTGCTTTTGCGGCTTTAACCTCAACAATTATAACACCTCCGACCATTATATCCGCAAAATATTCACCAATGACCCTGCCATCATACAGGACCTGAATAGGGTATTGAGTTCTAGCCAGGATGCTTAATTTCTCCAGCTTTATGAGTAACGCATTGACATATACCTTTTCTAAAAAACCATATCCGAGTCTGTTTTAGACTGCGTAAAAAGCTTTGATGATTTGATCTGTCAACTCTTTATGCTTGAAGTTTTCTTGATCTGCGTTCATCTGCGAAAATCCGCGTCCCCATCATAGGTGTTTCATCACCACATCCGCCAAGGCCTTGATAAAAAGCTTCGACGTATTCAACGACTCGGCCCGTTCGAACTCCAGGCCCAGTTTCTTCGCGTGCGCCCGATGCACGATGTCGATGTCGTAGAGCGTTTCCAGGTGATCGCAGGTGAAGCCGATGGGCACCTCAAGCACGTCCTTGTAGCCCTCGCTCGCGATCTTGTCCAGCGTGGGCTCCACTTCCGGCTCAAGCCACGGTTCCGTGGCCCGCACTCCCTTGCTCTGCCAGGCAACGCTCCAGTTCTTGATGCCGAGCCTGTCCACAACGAGTTTCACGGTCTCTTCCACCTGCGTCTTGTAAGGATCTCCTGCCGTGATGTACCGCTGCGGGATGCTGTGACTCGTAAAAATGACGAAGACATGCTTCTGCTGGCCTGTCCAGAAGCGCTTCAAGCCAAGAAACACGCGCTCCTGCCATGCCTCGATAAAGAGGGGATTGTCATGCCAGCTTGCGATGAACAGCGGGCAGGTTTCGCCGCTTCCCAGCCCTTCGCAGACGCTCCGGTAGGCGCCGGTTGTGACTTCGGTCGCAAAGGGAGACATCGAGAGGGCGATCACGCGGCGCGCTCCGTCCTTGATGGCCCGGTCAAAGGATTCGGCAACCAGGGGCATTGAGTACCGGAAGCCTTCATAGACGCGAAACCTGCTGCCGAGCTCTTGTTCGAGCGCAGCAGCCTGTGCCTTCACCATTTCCGGGAGCGGAGACTTGCTGCCGATGAGTCTGTACCGCTCGACGACAGCGGCCACCACAGGCGGAGGAGCGGGC
>JAJYKN010000291.1 GCA_021788515.1 Nitrospirota bacterium
ATACGGGAAAATGGCGGGGAATGAAAACGCGGCCATCCAGGGATTCACCCTGATGAAGGTCATCGGCAGGGACATGTGGATCGGGATCTGGTCGTTCATCTTCGCCATGATCGCGTGCTTCAAATGGGAAAAAGAGGAATGCGGCGCGCGTCCGAACGCCATGGAAATCTGGTGGAGGTTCCCCAAGTTCGTCATCGGCTTCTTTGCCGCATCCCTGTTCATGACCATGCTCACCTCGGGCTATTCACCGGCTGATTTCAACGGAAGCGTCAAGCCGGGGCTGATCCTGCCGATCGTGTCCCTCCGGACCTGGGCGTTCATTTTCTGCTTTTTGAGCATCGGGCTCACGACCAGGTTCCGGGAGCTCAAGGCAACGGGGATAAAACCCTTTCTGTCCTTCACCGTCGGCGTTCTGGTGAATGTGGCGCTGGGATTTATTCTCTCGGTCTACGTATTCGGCAGCTACTGGATGAACCTGGGCAAATAGCAGGAGCGACAATGCGTCCGTGCTCTCAGTGCAGGCATTTCAATAACAGCCCCGCGGAAATTGAAAAAACCTTTCCGGGGTTGAACGCCTTGAGTTCCGCCTACGGGTCGGTATGGGCGGATGCGGGGGTATGCTCGCGTCATGAGCTGGTTCTTACACCCCGTCATCAGTGCGTTGATTTTGAGGACAAGTCCGATCATTAAGATGTGAGGGCCGGCCGGTCTTCACTCATGCCTTGTGCGGAAGAAGCCGCGAAAGCTTGCCGGGCAGGAACACCCCTTCCTGCCCGGATTTTTTGACGCAAAAGATTGAGGATGAGGTCTTTGCTGTCGGCATTACCCGCGTTCGCTGATGATTCTCCTGACACTCGTATCGTGCAGTCCCGGGTGGCGCTATCCCTCGACACAGGTTACGCAGCGTGTGTTGGTCGGGTCTGTTGAAAGCCGGTGACTGTCGATTTCTTCGCCGCAGATAAAGCAGTTGCCGTAATCTCCGGCTTCAATACGCCGGAGCGCGCCCTCGATTTTCCCGAGTTGGCGTTGACGCCTCCTGGCCGGCTCCCCGGCCGCAAGCTGCGCCTGCATGGCATCCCTGCGGGAAAGACGATCCGAAGCGGCCTGATCCGGCGCTTCTTTGGATGATGCTTCCAGGCCCTGAAGCCCGTCTCTCAGACTGAAAAGCGCGTGCTTGAACTGTTCGAGCTCTGCTTCATTGATTCGCGTCTCCGACATGTCTCGTTTGCCTCACCCTTCCGAAGTCATGCCTCACTATACATCAATACACAATGCCTGACTATATGAACTTTGGGAATGTACCCGGTCGCCCGCCTGAATTTTTCGCATGGAGTAATGCTTGTCCCCGCGTCGCCTTTCCGTCACCCCATCGCCTCTCTGTCGGTTTTATCCTTCATCACCTTCATGGCGCTGGTGTTGCCGGCAACGGGCCTGCTCCGCTTGCGATTGGCACGTTCACGAAGGCCGCCTATAAAATGTCTGTTGCCAGTGACCACAACGTTCGCACATAACGTCGGGCAGGAAAAGGGACCGCTGGTGACCGTGCTGCAGAACAAGCAGGTAGCTGTTCCGGCTCTGGGTGTCGGCGATTCTATCAAGCTCACCCTTGACACTCCGTTCTACTTCAACAGGCTCGGACGGAACAACTATGTGGACAGGCAATTCGATGCTGAACACGAAATTCCGCTTTAACGGCGGACCGCTGTAGCGTGGTGAATACCGGACGTCCGTCAGCAGTTCCCCCAAAAGAGTCTGTAGAAAAAGCCAATTTGTAAAGTCTATCCGTTCCCCGTTTTGCAGTTTTTTCTCTGTGATCCTCTATATATGCCAGGGAGAGGTTTTTGATTTTGCCGATCTATCGTTTCATTGGGTTGCTGTCTGATCCTTACCGCATTGTATTTCCCTTTCATCTCCCTTTGTTTTAACTTTCCGCGAACCCGAACCCGTACCGGTGCACTTTAAGCAGATTATGGACAACGCAGTAGAGCCGCCACTGAGTGCTCACCTTCTTTTTGCCTCTGAGACTGAATCGGTCGAGGCCGAGACTCGATCGGATGTCGGCGAAGACCGGTTCTACAGTCGCCATTCTTCTTCCATATATAAGCTTGCCCGCTACCGAATCTATCTTCTCGCGCATCTTCTGCGTGAAAGTCTTTTCTTGTTGGATGGTCCTGCCTGTGAAATGGGAGAACTGACGGGTTTCGGTTACCTCGGGGTTCTTCAGGCACTGTGTTCGCATTGTGCACGGAATGCAGTCTCGTTTTGTTCCGTGGTACTTGATTGCATGCAGTCCATGATGGTTCGCGGTGCCGCATTTGTACATCCGTTTCCCAGCCGGGCAGATGGCGAAGCTTTTGTCCGGGCTCACCGTGAAGTCTCTCGGCTGGAATGTGATCGGCCGGTCGAATTTCTTTGCAATCTCCTTATTGAACCGCTCCTTATGCCGGTCGGCGGTCGCGTACCGGGGATCACGATGGCGGAACTTGTTGTCGGCGATGTATGCGTCGATGCCTTCTTCGGTTACCATCTGCACGTTCTTTTCAGAATGAAAACCGGCGTCAGTTGTCAGTTTGGTCTTTTTGAAGACATCCTCTTCTTTTCCGATTGCCTGGAAGTTTTCCCGGGTGCCTTCTACCATGGGTTTCAGGATCGCTGATTCGGAGTCTCCGGTCGCATCCGCGTGCACGATCACCTGGTGCTTGCTGTCTACCATCGCCACGCCGTTGTAACCCTGGACGACTCCGTGCGAGGTCTTCATGTTCGCGCTTTCATTGTCGGTGATGTTGCTCTTCCGGGGTTTGCCCTTGCTGCCCGGCTTGTCGTCGTTGTCTTTCAGAAAGTCTTTTATCTTTTTGATCTTTGCCTTGAGCGTGGAGATATACTGTTCTTCCTTCTCGATAACCGCCTGGTCGGTCTCGGCCTTGTCCCTTTCCTTATGCTGGGCGATCATCGCCTTGATCGCTTTCTCCATCTTCTCTTTCTTGTGTGCAAGGTCTTTCTTGGTTCCGCTCCATTCTTTCGAGGCATTCGAGGGCAGCTTGCACCCGTCCACCGCAAACATTTCCTTGCCGATCAGGCCCATCTGATCGCAGATCAGAAGAACTTCGAGAAAGAGTTTCATCGTTTGCTGGTCATGGGAGGAGATGAAGTCGGCGATGGTGGTGAAGTGGGGCCGGGTGTCGGCGGAGAGGGCCATGAAGATGACGTTCTCGTTGCAGCAGTCGGCGATCTTTCTGCTGGAGGTGATGCCTTTGGAGTAGGCGTACAGTACGATCTTCAGGAGGATCCGGGGATCGTAGGCCGGAGCGCCGGTTTCATCGTTCTTGTAGCAGAGGTCGAAAGCGGAAAGATCGAGGTCTTTGTCGATGAGATAATTGAGGGTGTGCTCGAAGGTTTCCGGGAGGATTTGTTTGTCGAAGCTTATCGGGATCAATTTGCTTTGGGAATAGTCGTAATCTTTGTATTTCGCCATGCGCGCTCCCGTGGGTGAGGGGTTTTCGTGCTTCCGTGCAGCGTTTTGATGGCGTCATTATAGCATAAAATGACTTTTTCTACAGGTTCAACCAGCGCCTGACGCGCCGC
>JAJYKN010000292.1 GCA_021788515.1 Nitrospirota bacterium
CGCAATGACGTCTGCCGTGGCCGAAAGGGGCAGGTCCGTGGACAGGATCGGGATGATGCCGCCCGCCATGACCGAAACGCCGAATACGAGATAGGGCGTGAAGCGGAATATCCACGACGCGTTCTCGGCAAGCGTCACGTCCTTGGCGAAAAGTTTTCTGATGTCCCGGTAGGGCTGGAACAGGCTCGGCGCGGTCCGGCCCTGGAACCAGCACTTCACCATCTTCACCCATCCTGCGAAAGCGGGGGCGATGAAAAGCAAAATGCCGACCTGGGCAATTTCTATAAAGAACGGATGAATAATCAACGAAGGCACCCTTCCATAAGCCATCATTCCCGGTTTGGCCCGGGCCAATCCTGTCTTTAAGCGGCTGACGAACCGTTTATCCCGCTATCGTGAAAAAATCAACAGCACCAATATCGTCACGAACGAATAGATAAGGTAAACCTGAATGCGGCCGTGCTGCATCCTCCCGATCCGTCGCGAAATCCAGAAGCTCGCGTCGACGACGGGCTGGTAGATCCACATCCAGAATCGATCTCGCACCCGGAGATGATAATACAAACGCTCCGGGAAGGCGTAATGCGCCGCGGGCCGCAGCTGCTTCACATGTTCCTTGACGCTGAAAAGAAATCCGAAAATTCTGCGCAAAGGCATGGAAAAAGACGTGGCCGTGTACTGCATCCGGGACGTGACTTTTTCAAATCCGCAGTCCCAGAGCGGCACTCTCTGGATGGCGCCGGGACGGGCATGGAGCAGCAGATAGGTCACGATCACAACGGAAAGGATGCCGATGAAGACGATCGGCGCTGCATAGGAGGCCCGTTCAGCGGCGATGGGCGTGAGCCACATCCAGCCTGTGCCCGAAGCGGATCTGGCGATCGTGCCGCCCGCGAGTTTCTCCGCGATCGGGTCCATCCATCTTATCATGAACGTGGGCAGAACGCCGAGCCCCAGGCAGGTGAGCGCGGCCAAGAGCATGCCGATTCTCATGGACCAGTCCGCCTCGTGAATGCGGCCCTGATGACGACCCCGGTGATGCCCCAGAAAGGTGACACCGAAGGCCTTCACAAAACACGCGGCCGCGAGCGCGCTCGTAAGAGCAAGGAGCGCGGCGCCCAGCGGGATCAGCAGGTTCAGGAGCGGACTGGGGAGCGCCGGAGAGAGAAGAAAGGCCTGGTACGTGAGCCACTCAGATACAAACCCGTTAAAGGGCGGAAGAGCGGAGATCGAAATGCACCCGACAAGGAAGAGGACCGCGGTCCAGGGCATGAACTTGATGAGGCCGCCCATCTCCTCCATGTTGCGTTCATGCGTTGCGTGAAGGACCGCGCCGGCGCCCATGAAAAGGAGGCCCTTGAACATGGCATGGTTCAAGGTGTGATAGAGTCCGGCAATCAACGCCAGCGCCGCCAGAAGGGGCATATTGAACGAGGTAAAAATCATCGCAAGGCCGATGCCGATCAGGATAATGCCGATATTTTCCACGGAATGGTAGGCAAGCAGCCGCTTCAGATCATGCTGCATCAACGCATAGAGGACCCCCATGACAGCCGACACCAGGCCGAACACGAGCACCAAAGCGCCCCACCACCACGGGAAATGGCCGATCAGGTCGAACGTAACGCGGACGATGCCGTAAATAGCCGTCTTGAGCATTACGCCGCTCATGAGCGCGGACACGTTGGAGGGGGCCACGGGGTGAGCCTCGGGCAGCCATACGTGCAAAGGGACCACACCGGCCTTGGCTGCAAAACCGAAAAATGCGAGGAGAAAAGCAGCGGTAGCCAGTCCGGCCGGGAGCGCAGTCCCGCGCATGGCGTCAAAGGTATAACTTTGAAATCCTGAGAAGCCCGTTGCAAGGCCGGCCATGATTCCGAAGGACAGGAGAATGGCAATGGCCCCCACATGGGCCACGACAAGATAGAGGAACGCAGCCCGGCGGTTCTCGATCTTCTCATCCTCAAAGAGAACAAGAAAATAAGAAGCAGCTGCCATCATTTCCCAGGCAATAAGAAAAAAGAAGGCATCGTCAGCCAGCACGACGAGAAACATGCCGGCGAGAAATAAAGTGTAAAAGACCACAAGGTTCGTTACGGGACGAAGCCCCAGGAAGCTTTTTACGTAGCCGATGGAATAGATGGACACGAAAAAAGAGAGCAAGCCGACGACAGTAAGGAAAAAACCGGACAAGAGGTCGAGCCTCAGGTGAAAGGGAAGGTCGGGCAAACCGACGGGCAAAATGACCTGGTAGACGCTGCCGCTCGATACTGCCCACACGCCTGCGGCCGAAGCGAGAAAAGATGCGATGGCGGCGAGGGAAAAACCCGCGTTGATGAGAAGCCGCTGGTTCAGGCGCATAAACGGCGTCAGCGCCAGAAGGAGCAGGAGCAGCGCGAAAGATGAGGAAATGATACTGATTGGTGAAAAAAGCACGTTCCAACCTCCCTGGATACCATCGCATCTTCAATCTGAAGCCGATCAGTTCACACGAGGACAACGTGTTGTTTCACTGCACGTTCACTTACGGTACGTATCGATAATCTGAGAAAGCCCCAGTAAAATAGCCACGGGTGTCGGAGGACAGCCGGGAATATAACCGTTAACCGGAATCACGTTCGCTACGCCGTTGGTGACTGCATAACTGCCTTTATAAATCCCGCCGTCCAGCGCGCAATCGCCGCACGCCACAACGAGCCGCGGCTCAGGGGTCGCGAGATAAGTTCTCTTGACGGCAAGCTCCATCTGGCGGGAAACCGGTCCGGTAACGAGCAGCACATCGGCATGGCGGGGTGAAGCCACGAAATCGATGCCGAACCGCTGGATGTCGTAAATGGGATTGGTCAGCGCCGTGCACTCCCACTCACAGGCGTTGCACGACCCCGCATCCACCTGCCTGATGCGAAGCGACCTACCGAAGATTGTATCAATCTTTTTCTGAAAGTCAACAATCTTCACCGCCTGCTCAGCAGTGACATTGAACCCTTCTGGAAAAGGAATGACTTGTTTTTTGGATAGTATGTTTTTAAAAATCTCTTTCAGCATGCTTATTTTCTTCTATCTTCTATTATCTTCTGTCTTCTGTCTTCTATATTCTGCCTTCTGTCTTACTCACATATCCGTCCCTGAATAAGACAGATTAAAGCTCTTGTTACAGAGCGGGAAATCGGGAACGATGTTCCCATGCACCGCAAAGGGGACCGCGGGCCAGTTGCAGTAGGATGGCGAGCGGAGCTTGACGCAGAGCGGCCTGCCGTCTTTGTCCGCCTTGACCCAGTAGAAGAGCGATCCCCGGGGTGTTTCCACATAGCCGAGGGCCGAGGCATAGACAGCCGCCGGCCTGGCCGGAACAGCCAGATCGCCTTTGTATCCGCTCTCGAAGAGCGCCTGAACCATGGAAATAGAGCACTCCATTTCTTCCGACCTCACCATCATGCGGGCCATAACATCGCCTTTTTCGAGAGTATGTGCCTCGAAGATCAGGCGATCATATAAGAGATGGGGGTGTGACTTCCTCAGATCGTCGGGCAGACCCGATGCACGGGCTGCCACGCCGGTTACGCCGAGCTTCGCGCACG
>JAJYKN010000293.1 GCA_021788515.1 Nitrospirota bacterium
GCCTGCTGGATCCGCTTTTTGTCCGCGAAGATATGAACATCATCGGGAACGGAGAGCGAGATGGCGATCTTTGCGGGGACCTGGCCTCTGACGAACTGGATCGTTTCTTCGAAAACCTGTTTTAGAGACAGCGGCTCTTTTTGAAATTCTTTGTTCCGGGAAAAGTCGAGCAGCGAGCGCACGATGTTCCGCGCCCGGTCCGTCTGGTCGTTGATCTGCGACATGAGCTCCCGGGCAAACGCTGGGTCCGGGAACGGCCCTGATGCCGATTTCCCCTGGCCTTCATGCAATTCTTCCATCAGGATCTGGTTCGACGACGATATATTCGAAAGCGGGTTGTTCAACTCGTGAGCCACCCCGGAGAGGAGCGTGCCCAGAGACGCGAGCTTCTCGGACTGGATCAGGTGCCGTTCGTGCAGCTCCAGTTCCTTCAGCATCTTGTTGAAGGCCCGCGTGAGCGAGGCGATTTCCCGGTCTTTGGAGTCAATGGAGACGCGTTCGAACTTTCCCTCGGCGATCACTCCCATGCTTTCTTCCAGCGACTTAAGCGGTTTTACTACCATGCGCGACAGGCCCTGACCCACGACGATCACTACAACGGAAAGAATGAGGATGGATAGGATGAGAATGAGCTGAGAAGTATTCAGGAGCTGCTGCAGGCTCTTCCTCTCGGTTTTCGATATTTCTTCCGCAATGGTGATGATGTCTTTGCCTCCCCTGCGGATCTTGCCGGCGAGCATGGTCTTCCGGGCGCTGCCCGGTCTGCCGGTCCGTGCATACTCCTCCATGAGCCCCCGGTAGTCCTTTAACCCGACCTGGAGCGAGGATATCTGCTGAGAGGAGGCCAGCGTGCTGAAACCCCTGATGTTGCTGTCGATGATGTCCTGGGCGCGCGCGACGTACTTCACATTCTCGTCATAGTCCGACGGTTTCTCATAGAGAAAAAAATTTTTTTCAAAGCGTCTGATCTCAAGGGTGGTATCAAAAAACTCGGAGATTGCCTCGCCGAAAATGATCTTACGTTCGATGAACCGCAGTTCGAAGAACGTAAAAACAGTCAAGCCGATGATGACGGCGACGATGGCGTAATAGCCGAGAGTGATCTTTTGTCTGATGCTTGGCTGGTAATTGAACATAATTTTCCGCGGGTAATGGTTTTTGCTTCGGTTCCGTGTTTGTAGCAGCTATGCACTCTGAACGTAGAACTTTGAACTTTGAACTACTTCCCGTTCATACCAGCACCGCTTGTACCGCATCCACGACGCTGTCAACAAGGCGGATCTCAATGTCCTTTTTCATTTCCTCATCCAGTTCTTCCACGTCGTCGCGGTTGCGCGCAGGCACGATCATGGTCTTGACCTTGGCGCGCTTGGCCGCCAGGACCTTTTCCTTGATGCCGCCCACAGGAAGGATCCGTCCCGTGAGAGTGATCTCTCCGGTCATGGCGATGTCCCGGCGCGCGGCGCGTCCCGTCAGGAGCGAGGCGAGGGCGAGGAGGATCGTAATGCCTGCCGACGGCCCGTCCTTCTGGATGGCGCCGGACGGCACATGGATGTGGATGTCGTGGTGTTCGAAAAAATTGTCGGGAATGCCGAAAGCGTCGGCATTGCTCCTGATGTAGGAAAGGGCCGCCTGCGCCGATTCCTGCATCACGTCGCCAAGGGACCCGGTGATGATGAGTTCCTTGGAGCCTTTCATTTTTGCGGCTTCGACGAAAATGATGTCGCCGCCGGTCTCGGTCCGGACGAGACCCGTGGCCACGCCGATCCGGTCATGCTCCTCGATCACGTCGAAACGATACTTTCGCTTCCCGAGGTACTGCTCGACGGTTTCGGCGGTTATCCGGACCGGCTCGAAGGCGCCTTGCCTGTCAACTGAAGCTTTGGCGATCTTTCTGCAGACGGTCGCGATCTTGCGCTCGAGGTTCCGGATGCCCGCCTCCCGCGTGTACTCCTGGATGATTTTCGCAACAGCGGAGTCGGCAAAGACCACCTGGCCCGGTGACAGTCCTTTCTCACGGATCTGTTTGGGACAAAGGAAGCGTGAGGCGATATGCGCCTTCTCATCCTGGGTGTATCCGGAGAACTCGATCACCTCCATGCGGTCCCGGAGCGGGGCGGGGACGGTATCGAGCACGTTTGCGGTCAGAATGAACATGACGCTCGAAAGGTCGAAGGGGGCGTCCAGATAATGGTCCACGAAGGTCCGGTTCTGCTCCGGGTCCAGCACTTCAAGCAGGGCCGAGGCGGGGTCGCCCTTGAAATCGCGGCCCACTTTGTCCAGCTCGTCGAGCATGATCACGGGATTCGATGATTCCACCCGCCGGATCTCCTCGATCACCCTGCCGGGTTTTGCGCCGACATAGGTGCGGCGGTGTCCCCGGATATCGGCTTCGTCTTTCAGACCGCCCAAGGCGATGCGCGTGAACTTCCTGCCCAGGGCGCCCGCGATGGAACGGCCGAGCGATGTCTTTCCCGTTCCCGGAGGGCCGGTAAAACAGAGGACCGACCCCTTGGTGTTCGCCCGCGTTGTTTTGGTTTCCAGCGCTTTTTTGATGACGGCGCGTACTTCGTCGAGTTTGAAGGGTTTGGCGAGATAGTGGTAGGCGCCCTTCTGCATGGCCTCGATGGCTGAGGGGACCGTGGCGTAGCCAGTGACCATGATGACCCGGGTATCGGGATAACGGACCTTGATCCGGTCCAGAAGGTCCATGCCGTCGATCTTCCCCATGCGAAGATCGGTCAGCACCACGTCGAACTCTGACGCTTGCAGTTCTCTGAGAGCTCCTTCTCCGTCCGCCACAGCGGCCACCTCGTATTCCTCTTTCGTAAGCACGTGGGCGAGGTTCTTGCGCGCAATCTCCTCATCGTCGACGATCAGGATGCGCGCTTTTTTATTCATCATGAGCACCTTGACTGCCAGGTGCTCCAGGACGCGCTCTTTGATCGTGCGTAAGCCGTAATGATTCTCGCTCAGGATCCGTTCGGCCCTGGCAAGGTTGAGGTTGTCCTCGGTCTTTTTGTTCCAGGGCAGGCAAACGAGATAGTCGATGTAGGTGATCCCGATGGTGTACTCAGCGGTAGTGGGGCTGATCTTGGCAAGGATAGAGAGTTCCTGTTCGGCAATCTTCTCCACCTGCTCCGGCATGCATGCGGAGGTGATCTTCTGGCGCAGTTCTTCCATTATGACGTCGTGCCGGCCATTGTCTGATTTTTTAAAAAAGTTCATTAGTGGAGCCACCTACTGCAGGAGCCTGAGGTTCCCTCTAAGAATGCGACCTCCCGCGGATTACGGCGCATTGCCCCCTCTGCACGAACCGGGGTAATGCATGTCGCGGGATTCACCGATCACATTTTAATAGGTTGCATTTTACAACGTTTGCGTAACTAATGCAACGCTGAAAAATACCTTTTTTATTCAAGGTGAAAAGAGAACTCTCGGATAATCTATTGCATTCTAAAACAGTTGATGCAGATGTAAGTTTAAAGCTCTGCTGTATATTTTATCATTATTTCAATGACTTGTTCAACAAAATCGTGTTGGCATGGAGGTTGTAATAAGGAATAGTGAAG
>JAJYKN010000294.1:0-712 GCA_021788515.1 Nitrospirota bacterium
GGAACAGCCAATTGCACCATGTTAAGCTGAAAAAGGAAATAACCCCTTAAGGGGTGCAAGTAACACTGCCCCTATGGGGCTTAAGCAAGCCACCGGCTACGCCGGTGGTCATGACTTATTTCGAACGGGAGCTTCACCCAATTGGCGTTCCTTGTTTTTGTCTTAGGACTTTGAATCAACGGTGTTTATCCGTGGTTAAATGCTCTTTTTAGGTTGATCGACGTAAGCCTGGAATGAGATTTTCGTGACAGCCGGGATTGGATATGTTATCATAAAAAAAATTCATGTTCGGGCATATTGAGGAGGGATTGATGAGACGATACGTAATGGTGGCATTAGTCGCGGTTCTTGCAACCGGTTGTTCCAGTGTGGTTACGAAAAACTTTAAAGTTTTCACCAATCCGTCGGATGCGGTCATTCGGGTCGTATCGGGCGCTGACTTGAAGGAACAGCAGTATCATTCACCCGCCGCGGTGACCGTTGATGTGCCGAAGGATCCCAAACTTGCGGAAAAAGCGGTCCTCGAAGTGCAGAGGGAAAATTACAAACCGAAGGTCGTGGCGCTTAAGGACATTCGAGAGGGAGAAACGCTGAATATCAGGCTGGAAAAGATCATTCAGAACCTGGTGAGGTACGGTTTGAAATACCGGATGACTGCCCCGGTGACGTCGAGCGAACTCCGGTTTCAGGACCGCGTCATCGCCATCGCTTT
>JAJYKN010000294.1:722-3565 GCA_021788515.1 Nitrospirota bacterium
ATGCGGTTCGATAACGTCGGCGATCACGATGTCAAAATTCTTTGGGAGCGCGCTGAATACACCGATGTAAACAAACAGCCGCACCGGATCATGCCGTCGACGGTCCGCTTTTCCGACAGGAACAACCCGCTCCCTGATCAGATCGTTCCCGCGAAAGCCTCGGTGCAGGAAGCCGTGATCCCGATCACGAATGTTTTTCTTTCTTCGCAAAAAAAAGGCTATGAGATCCACCCCCTGTTCCCGCTCGACAGCGACATCGCCGCGGGGTTGAAGGGGAAGTCGATCAATCTCTTTCTTCCCGTGGAGGTAGATCGGGCGATCATTCCCTACAATTTCAGAATCGAGATCATCGATGTTGTAAAAGAGACAATGAAAAATTAAACTGTCGCGGGTCGTATGATGTACATCATAGCCGGGGCGAAGCGAAGGGTGTAGAGTAAGACCATGTTCAAGGAAGGCTGCCCAGGAAGCGCTGAGATACGATCTCCCAAGCCGGAAGATATCCGGTGCCAGAAGTGCGGCGAGAAGATCGAGATCTGGAGCGACGAGCCGGAGACGCAGTGCAAGAAGTGCGGTCATCTGAACGCACGGCCCCTCGGCACGTCCTGTGTGGAGTGGTGCGCCTTTGCCAAGGAGTGCGTCGGCGCGGAAAAACTCGAGAAAATTCTGAAGGCAGCCAAAGGTTCGTAAGACGGCCCCGCCGGCCGCAGCTCGACGCACGAGCTTTTTTGTTCACGCATGCTCTCCTGAATCATCGCCTCATTCTTTCCCATCAAACTCAGCATAGTAGATCCCTTATATCCCTTATCCGCTTTACATGGTGACGGCATAGCGACGAGCGGGTGATGCTGGTCCGACCGGAGAATCCGTTTGGCATGCCGGCAACGGATGCTTGACTTTGTGCTCTCCGAGATGCTATTATCCAGCCTGTTTTAAAAAGACAAAAACAAGAATCGTTGGCCACAGAGCACACAGAGGTCACAGAGGTGTTGCGATTACCAGGGGTTGTCTTTGAGCTTTCCCCTTTGTTCTCTGCCATGCACCCAGCGGTTATGAGCGCTGCGCCGCGAATGCAGGGTGTGATCTTTGCGGCAAACCTTTTTAAGGAGTAGGACCGGTGAAAGCACAGAAAAAAACGCATTCCTGCGGCGAACTGACAAAAAAAGACGTGGGCGCCACGGTAACGCTCATGGGCTGGGTGCATACGCGGAGGGACCACGGCGGCCTCATTTTCGTCGACCTCCGGGACCGCGGCGGCATCACCCAGGTGGTTTTCAATCCGGAAACGGCGTCGGAGGCCCATGCCTCGGCGCACGACCTCAGGAGCGAATTCGTCATCGCCGTCACGGGGTCCGTTTCCCCGCGGCCCGGCAACACGGTGAATGCCAAGCTTCCGACCGGCGAGATCGAAGTGCTGGTGAACGGCCTGACGATCCTCAACACGTCAAAAACGCCTCCCTTCATGATCGAGGACGAGACGGATGTGGCCGAAATGGTCAGGCTCAAATACCGGTATCTCGATTTGCGGCGGCCGGGCCTGCAGAAGGTATTGATCACGCGCCACCTGATCACGCAGACGGTGCGGCGCTTCCTCGACAAGAACGGTTTCATCGACATCGAGACGCCCTTCCTGACCAAAAGCACGCCCGAGGGGGCCCGGGATTACCTCGTCCCGAGCAGGGTCAATCCCGGCATGTTCTTCGCGCTGCCGCAGTCGCCGCAGCTCTTCAAGCAGATCCTGATGGTTGCCGGCTTCGAGCGCTATTACCAGATCGTCAAGTGTTTCCGCGACGAGGATTTGCGCGCGGACCGTCAGCCCGAATTCACCCAGATCGACCTCGAGATGTCGTTTATCGACGAAGACGATGTGATTGCGCTCATGGAGGAGCTCCTGGCGGAGGTCCTGAAAGCGGTAAAGGGCATTACGATCCCGACGCCCTTTCCGCGGCTCCCG
Organism: Nitrospirota bacterium; assembly: GCA_021788515.1. Taxonomy (GTDB): domain Bacteria; phylum Nitrospirota; class UBA9217; order UBA9217; family UBA9217; genus JAJYKN01. The sequence goes on from JAJYKN010000294.1 coordinate 2,677, forward strand.
TACCACGAAGCCATGGAGCGTTACGGCTCGGACAAACCGGACACGCGTTTCAAGCTGGAGCTTAAGGACATCTCCGACATTGCAAAAGCGTCGGACTTCAAAGTGTTCCTCCAGGCGGTGGAACTGGGCGGCAAGGTAAAAGGTTTTGCCGCGCCGGGCCTGGCAGGCCTTTCCCGCAAGGAAGTGGACGACCTGACGAACGAGGCAAAGGTCTTCGGCGCAAAGGGACTTGCCTGGATCAAGGTGACCGAAGGCGGTTTTGAGTCTCCCATCGCAAAGTTCTTCAAGGACGGACAGGTCAAAGCCGTCGCAGAACGGCTCGAAGCAAAGCCGGGCGACCTCATGATGTTCATCGCCGACAGCCCCAGGATCGTGGCCGAGACGCTGGGGTACCTGCGGCTGCTCATGGCGAAGCGCCTGAACCTGATCGACGAGAGCAAGCTTAACTTTCTCTGGGTCACCGACTTCCCGCTTGTGGAATGGAATGCCGATGAAAAGCGGTACGACGCCATGCACCATCCTTTTACGGCCCCCAAGGACGAAGACCTTGAGTTCATGAAGACCGACCCGCTCAAGGTGAGGGCCAGGGCCTATGACATCGTTCTGAACGGCTCGGAGATCGGCGGCGGCAGCATCCGCATCCACCGGTCCGCGGTCCAGTCGCAGATGTTCGGACTCTTGAACATAGCCGAAGAGGACGCGCGGAAGAAGTTCGGGTTCCTGCTGGAAGCGCTCGAGTTCGGAGCGCCGCCTCACGGCGGGTTGGCCTTCGGCCTGGACCGGCTTACGGCGATCCTGACCAACGCCACATCCATCCGTGACGTGATTGCCTTCCCCAAAACACAGAAAGCCGTTTGCGTCATGACCGAAGCCCCGTCGCGGGTGTCCT
>JAJYKN010000295.1 GCA_021788515.1 Nitrospirota bacterium
ATGATGGACCCGGACCGCATTCGCAAGTCGTTTGTGGAACATGCAGCTGGAGTAGATGCTGCGATCATCGAAGGCAATCGCGGGCTGTATGACGGAGTTGATGAATCAGGATCATACAGTACGGCACGGTTGTCAAAACTGCTGAAGACACCTGTTGTTTTGATCGTTGACGGAACAAAGGCGTCGGCTACAGTTGCGGCGGTAGTTCTGGGACTGCAACAGTATGATACCGACGTTGCAATCGGCGGAGTCATTTTAAACAACGTTTCATCAGGACGTCATGAAAACGTCATCAGGAAGGCTATCGCGAAGAGCAGCGGCCTTCCCGTTTTTGGTGCCGTTCCCAAGCAACGGCATGGCGAATTTCCCGAACGACATATGGGATTGACGCCGTTTCACGAACACCCCGAAGTAGAACAGGCGATTCAAGCTTCGGCGGCAATCGCCGAACAATATCTCGATCTTGATGCGATCTGGGAAACGGCTTGTACCGCACCGGAGATTGAGAGTCTAAGAAACGAACAATCAGAGCTGCCTCCGGAGGGAAAGCGGGTCGTTATCGGTGTAGTAAGGGACAAGGCATTTCAATTCTACTACCCGGACAATCTCGAGGAGCTTGAGCGACACGGAGCGGTTCTCAAGGAAATAAACGCTTTAAAAGACAGACTGCTGCCTGATGATATCGATGCTCTCTACATCGGCGGCGGATTTCCCGAGACACAGGCCGCAGAACTGGCCGCAAATGAGGGTTTTTGCGCCTCAGTAAGAAACGCCGCAGAAAATGGGTTGCCCATTTATGCCGAGTGCGGCGGCCTGATTTATCTCGGCCGAAGCCTTACTGCGGAAGGTAAACGATATGCCATGGCAGCGGTATTGCCGCTCGATTTTATCCTTGAGAAACGACCGCAAGCGCATGGATACACGGTATTAGAAACCGGACGCAACAGCCCGTTCCTCGGCAGCGGAGTGGGCATTCGCGGGCATGAATTTCATTATTCCCGGGTTTCAAATCTTAACGCACTGCCGCCGATGGCGTATCATGTCGCACGAGGCGGCGGGATAGACGGGAAGAACGACGGCATCGTGTATAAGAATGTGTTGGCTTCCTATACTCATCTGCATGCTCTGGGCACGCCAGAATGGGCTCCTGCTATGGTGAAAAGGGCAGAGGAGCATCATGCACGGAAACACCGCGCATAACGCATAAGAAAGCAGGTATTTTTGAGGTCTGGAGCACGAGAAGGAGTTGAACCAGTTTGTCCGTTTTGCCGGACAAAGTTCGAACGCCCGGCGACGATCAAAATAAATGCCATGGAAAGCATATCGGGCGGCACGTGCGCCGTTTGTGGCGCATTCTACATCGCGGATCCCACGAGCAAGAATGTGGGAGAAGTGATGATGCAGGCTCTCGCCCTGGCAGCGGATCAGATTGGAAAAGACATGTCGGATATGGTTGCCGGAGAAGACTACGAAGATGCAGTGCTCAATTACGACCTGCGGACACACCGTTCTACCGGCATCAGCCGGGGGTTTATGGATGGATATGGACGACTGTATTTTTTGAAAGTGAAGCGGAAACCTGAATAACAAGCTGCAGCGCAGGATTGTAGAGGGCAATCAATCATAAGGGAAGTCAGGACAGAAGTTGGGAATATCATGATGAGGGAGCTGGAAGGCACCCGACTAATTTAACGAAAGGGGACAGGAAAATGGGAACAATTTCAGTAAAAGGTAAGAATATCGAAGTGGATGAGGATGGCTTCTTGGCTAATCTGGACGACTGGAACATGGACGTCGCCAAGTATTTTGCGGAGGTTGAAGGCATTGACATGAGCGAGCAGCATTGGGAAGTTGTGAATTTCCTCCGCGACTACTACAAACAGTATCAGATTGCGCCGATGATCAAAATCCTGGTGAAGGAAATCGGCAAGAAGCTTGGGCCGGAAAAAGGCAACACCAAGTATCTCTATGAACTCTATCCGGGCGGACCTGCAAAGCAGGCTTGTAAAATTGCCGGTCTTCCGAAGCCGACCGGTTGCGTATAGTATCTGCTCCGCTTGATCCCCTGCCTCATGCAGGGATTTGCAAAAATGCAGCGTGCCGGATGATCTCTCGATGCCGGTAGAGGCCTCTGCCGAATCCCTGCGGTCTGCCCCAACCACCGGGCTGTTGAAACGCGCAGCGCTTGGGTTCAAGGGGAAAGCGGCAGGCTCGCGTATCTAATGTAATTGTGAGGAGGAAGTAATCACCATGTACATGGTAACAGTCGACAAAGGGAAATGCGATGGTGACGGCACCTGCGTCAACGTCTGTCCGCAGTCTGTTTTTAAACTGGACGGCGGCAAGGCCGAGCCGGTGAACATGTCGGAATGCATTAATTGCCTGACCTGCGCTGAGAACTGTCCGCAGCAGGCGATCACGGTTGCCGAGATATAATGCGGTAACGAGCAGTCATACCCAGGGGATAGTTGAATAACTAATCCCCTGTTTTTTTATCATGAATTTCTCTGGGGAGGTGAGATGATGAAACTAGCGGTATTTCTAAGCGACTGGAGAAGAACGGAAGACAGCTTTGAAAGAATGAAGGCCGAAAAAATGGGAGTGATCCTTGTGGGGAACGGCGTCTATCATGCTGTCGTGAAAGAGAACGGCAAGGATTCCCCCGTGCTTTCCAAGACCGGGGCGAACTTTTACGTATTGTCCGACGATCTGACGACACGTGGATTCACAGCCGCGAATGTCAATTCAAAAGTAAAAATCGTCAGTTACGGCGATATCGTCGACCTGATCATGAATGATTACGAAAAGACGGTCTGGCTCTAGGATAGTAAACGAGAAGGGCGACGGGGCAGTATTGGTCCGGCGTCCATCATATAATGGTTAAGGAGGATAGAATGGGAGAATTGACGTTTGGAGTATTTTCTTCCCTGGTCGGTTCGATGTCGCTTGATTTTGCATTCAAGCTTGCCGAAGCGGGAATTGCCAAAGGCCACAAAGTGAACATGTGGCTCTCCGGGAACGCCGTGATGATGGCCAAAAAGGGGCAGAAACCGTTCAAGGATTACTCGCACAACGAAAAGCTTATGAAGGAACTCATGGGCAAGGGCATGGAAGTCACGGTGTGCGAAGCCTGTGCAGAGGCCCGGGGCTACCACAAGGAAGATGTGCCCGAGGGCATGAAACGTGCCAGCATGGACTGGTACCTGGCCAAGACCGTCAAGACCGACAAGCTACTACATATCGGAGGTGAGTAAATGGGTGCCGTAAATTTATTGTTCGTTGTGCAACGACCGCCGTACAAGAGCGAAAATCCCCGCCTTGCGCTCACCCATGCGATTGCGAGCCAGACCGCAGAGATCTACATGGATGACGGCGACTCGGTGGTCCCGATCATCGTATTCGTTGGGGACGGGGTATTAAATGTGGTCAAGGACCAACAGGCCATGAAAGTCTACGGCGTGACGAGCACGGAGAGCCACATCAAGAGCTGCCTGCTCATCGATCTGCCGGTCTGGGTCTGCAAGGAAGACATGACCCGCCTTGGTCTCAAAGAAGAAAATATG
>JAJYKN010000296.1 GCA_021788515.1 Nitrospirota bacterium
GCCGACTGGAGGTGTTCTTTCGTGGACTTGAGCTCCTCCTCAAGCTCCGCAATGTGGCGGCGCGAGCTTTCCGGGGGAAGCGCTTTCCCCCGGGCAGGCTTTTCCTGTTTGACCTGCGCAACCTCGTGAAACACGACCATGACCAGTCCCCGCAAATGCTCCGGCTTTTTTATGGACCGTACCTCCAGGTTGACCGTCAGGAAGCCCCCGTGGGTTTTTACGTGAAGGCCGCTGACCAATACGTCCTTTCCCCGGCTGACTGCCGTGCGGAGGGCGGTCCGCATTTCAAGCCGCAATCCATCGCGCGCCATCTCAAGGACATTGAGACGCGCTTTTCCCGAGGCGGGTTCGAGAAAGGCCCCGGTCTTGCCGTGGATGTAGAAGATATCTCCTTTTTCATCGACGATCACGCACGGGGGCGCATAACTTTCCAGCAGCAGCTGTTCGGTCAACATGCCGATACCCGGGGCCCCGGACTTCTTGATTTCAGGGGCCTGTTTCAGCTTCGAGCCGGTGTCGCGCGAAACCGCGGCCTGCGCGCCAAAGGACAGCGGCGCGCCAATGGAACGCTTGGCCTTGTAGATCTTCCATTTTTTATCGAGAACGGAAACAGGTCCGCATGGTCGCCGATGGTTTCGGAAGACCCGAGGAACAGTATGCCGTCGGGCTTCAGAGAATAACCGAACAGGGGCAGGACTTTCTTCTGAAGTTCCGCATTCAGATAGATCAGGAGATTTCTGCAGCTTATCATGTCGAGCCGTGAGAAAGGCGGGTCTTTCACGAGGTTCTGGGCGGCAAAAACAACCATCTCCCGGATCTCTTCCTTGACTTTGAACGTCGAGCCCTTTTTAACGAAGAATGCACCGAGCCGCTCCGGAGACACGTCAACGGCTATGCTTTCGGAATAGACGCCGGCTCGCGCAATTTCGACGGCGCTGTTGTCTATATCGGTCGCAAAGATCTGGATCTTGTGGTTTTTTTTCAGCTCATGGAGGTATTCGCGAACAATGATCGCCAGGGAGAATGCCTCTTCCCCCGTGGAACATCCGGGGACCCATATTCGCAAGGGCGTATCAACGGGCCTGTTCTTGAACAACAGGGGCAGGATCTTCGTTTTCAATACCTCGAACGCTTCTGGGTCACGGAAAAAATTCGTGACTCTGATCAGCAGTTCCTTGAAGAGCGCTTCGGTTTCCGGGGGATTGCCGCGGAGGTACGTTACGTAGTCCGTCAGCCGCTCGATCTGGTGAATAGCCATCCGCTTCTCAATCCTGCGCAATATGGTATTCTGCTTGTACAGGGAAAAGTCATGTCCGGTCTGGGCCCTGATCAGCACAAAGACCTTCTGCAGGAGGTCCTGGGACTTCCCCGTCGGTGTTTCAACCGGGAGAAGGGGCCTGGAATAGGGCCGTTGGATATAGTTCAGAATCTGTTCCGGCATTTTATCCGGAGGCAGCACGTAATCAATGATTCCCGTGGCGATGGCGCTTGCCGGCATGCCGTCATACTTGGCGGTCGCTGCCTCCTGGGCAAGCACCAGGCCGCCTTCCCCTTTAATGGCCTTTAAACCGAGCGCTCCTTCGGTCCCGGTCCCGGAGAGGACGATGCCGATGGCTTTCTCCCCCTGGTCTTCCGCCAGAGACCGGAAGAAAAAATCAATGGGATGCCGTATCCCCTGGCTCACGGCAGGCTCGAACAACTGGAGGGAACCGTGCAGGATGGACATGTCCCTGTTCGGCGGGATAAGGTACAGGCAGTTGGGTTCAACCACCATCCCGTCCTCAACCTGAAAGATAGCCATGTTCGTGTAGCGCTGCAAGAGATCGCCGAGGATGCTTTTGTGTGTGGGGTCAAGATGGGAAACTAAAATGAAGGCCATGCCGCTGTCGGAAGGCATGTGCGTAAAGAACTGTTCAAAGGCCTCCAAACCGCCGGCTGAAGCGCCGATACCGACGATGGTGAAGCTCTTGTCGTCGATCTTTCGCAACAGGTTCTGCTCGGGAACAGCTTGCAGAGCTTTACCGGGCTTTTTGACGCTGACGGATTTATGGCGGGCAGCCGTCTTTTGAAGAGGTCCCGCCTTTGCGCGCCTTTTCTTTTCAATCATATGCATATGGTCTCCTTTTCCTTGCACATCTTACCCTGCCCTGCGCGCATCCAGGATCCACCTTTGCAGATAAAGCGAAAGAAATGCTTTTTCTGTATGCAATTTTAACAGTAATTTTGCATAAATGCTACCAATGTATTGTAGATGCTTCATAGTCAATAAATTGAGGTCGATCCCGCAATTTTTTTTAAAGTACCTTGACGAATAGTATCTTGCAGAGATAATATTACACCATATTGTTACAGCATATTGATTCATTCGTTATGCTCCACAATCAACAAATCCGGCACATTCTCAGAATTATCTAAACGTTCTCTCTTGCACATGAATGCGACCAAAGTCTTACCAACTAAGACTAAAAAGGCGACGCAAAATCATGCATGGCTCGGGTGTTATTCAGGAGATACAAATGGAGAAACTTGCTGATAAAACGTTTTGAAAAACGGGAGGGCCTATGGATAAGATTTTGAGAATAGATGTTGGAGCCGAAGGCGGCCCCAAAGCGACAGCAATGCCGGTTGGCGAATACGCCGGCTTGGGCGGCAGGGCATTGACATCGGCGATCGTTTCAAAGGAGGTCCCGCCGCTCTGCCATCCATTGGGCGGCGAGAACAAGCTGGTGATCGCCCCGGGGCTCCTGAGCGGGACCGCCGGCGCACAGACGGGCCGGATCTCCGTGGGCTGCAAGAGCCCCCTTACCGGCGGCATCAAGGAATCGAACTCCGGAGGGCAGCCTTCCCAGGTCCTTGCGAAGCTCGGCTACAACGCCATCGTGCTCGAAGGCAGGCCGAAGGGCGACGACCTTTACAAGATATTCATCAACAAGGACGGGGTCAGGATCACCAAGGACAACAGCCTCAAGATGCTTCCCAACTACGACCTGGTCGAGAAGATGAAGAAGGAGTATGGCGACAAGATCTGCTGCATCTCGATCGGACCCGCCGGAGAGATGAAGATGGGCGCCGCGACCATAGCCTTCACCGACATGGAATTGCGGCCGACGCGTCACGCGGGCCGCGGCGGCGTGGGAGCGGTCATGGGCTCCAAAAACATCAAGGTCATCGTGCTCGATGCCACCGGCATGCCGGTCCGTGCCCCCAAGGACCCGGACAAGTTCCAGGACGCGAACAAGCGGTTCGTCGACGGCCTCAAGAAGCACCCGGTCACGGGCCAGGGCCTTCCCGCTTACGGCACGAACATCCTGACGAATATCCTGAACGAGGTGGGGGGCTATCCCACCTATAACTTCAGGCAGGGCCGCTTCGACGGCGCGGCCAAGATCAGCGGCGAGACCCAGGCGGACACCGAGACGAAGCGCGGGGCAAATCCGACCCACGGCTGCCACCGCGGCTGCGTGATCCAGTGCTCCGGCACCTACAACGACAAGGACGGCCACTACCTGACCAAACAGCCCGAGTACGAGACCGTCTGGGACAATCGG
>JAJYKN010000297.1 GCA_021788515.1 Nitrospirota bacterium
GGATGATCGTCCTGCCGGACCTCCGGTTGATGCTTTTGCACACCTCATAGACCAGGGTCTTCGGCACATCCTTGATCACGGCAAAGCCGCCTGCCATGTCGCCGTAGAGCGTTGCATAGCCCGTGGACATCTCGCTTTTGTTTCCGGTCGTGAGCACGAGCCAGCCGAACTTGTTCGAAAGCGCCATGAGAATATTGCCCCTGATCCGGGCCTGGAGGTTTTCCTCGGTCACGTCCTGTTTCGTGCGGCTGAACGCGGCGCGCATGGTGTTGAGATAGGCATCAAAGGGCTGGTGGATGGGGATGGAGAATATTTTTATGCCGAGGTTGCGGGCGAGTTCGGTTGCATCGTCGCAGCTTTCGTCGGAGCTGTACATCGACGGCATGAACACGCCGTGGACGTTCTCCTTGCCGATGGCGGCAACAGCCACAGCAGCGACAAGGGACGAGTCGATCCCGCCCGAAAGGCCGATGACCACGGACTTGAACCCGGTTTTCTTCACGTAATCCCGAGTTCCGAGCACAAGGGCATGGTACACCTCTTCGGCCAGCGAAAAGGGTTTGTTGATGCGCCTCAACGCAAGGGCCTTTTTCCCGGCAGCGGGTCTCCCGGATATGACGATTGAGTCGATAAAATCCCGATGCTCGTCGAGGATAAGCTCCGACGTGATGTCGGCGCCGAGGCGCGCAGGTCCGGACAGCTTGATGTCATAGGTGACGAGGTCTTCTTCGAACTGTTTTCCAGCGGCAACAAGCTTCCCCTTGGGGTCCAGGATCATGCTGTAGCCGTCGAATACGAGTTCGTCCTGCCCGCCTACCGTGTTTGCGTAGACGACGTGGATGTTGTTCTCTTTTGCGCGGGAGGCGAGCATCTGCCGGCGTTCCCCGCCTTTGCCTTTGTGATAGGGCGACGCGTTTATGGTGACGACGATCTCGGCGCCTGCAAGCGCCTGGGTGCGGGCCGGGCCGTCGGCGTACCAGATGTCCTCGCAGATATTTACGCCGATGTTGACACCCTTGATGGTGATGATCGGGAAGCGTTTGCCGGGCTTGAAGTACCGGTATTCGTCGAACACGCCGTAGTTCGGCAGCAGCATCTTGTGATAGATGTGGACGAGCTTTCCGTTGCTCATGATTGCCGCCGCATCGTAGATGTGTTTGTTGTTGTCCACAAACCCGACGATGGCCGTTATTCCCCGCGTCGCCTTCGTGATTTTCCCGAGCGTGCGGAGGTTGTCTTTCACGAACTGGGGTTTGAGCACCAGGTCCTCGGGAGGATAGCCCGTTACTGCCAGCTCCGTGAAGGCAACCACGTCAGCGCCTTGTTTTCTCGCCCGGCCGATGTAGTCGATGATCTTGTCCCGGTTGCCCGCGAGGTCGCCGACAAGGGGGTTTATCTGGGCCATGGAAATGCGGAGTGTTCTCACGATTTTCTCACCAAGAAAAAGCAGAAACCACAAAAGTCAAGTGCGGTCTCTCGCAGAGGCGCAGAGCGCACAGAGTAAAAAAACAAAATTCAAAAGGTCAGGAAATTAAATGCCATTCGCAATACGAGTAATTCCATTCTTGATTAATTCTTCGTTAAAGTTAATCAACAGCCCAACTTTCTTTTGTGATAATTTTAAATATGTCAGAAGCTGCTTCTTGTGAACGGGAAGAATCGATTCGATAGATTTCAGTTCAATGATAACCTTGCCTTCTACTACAATATCAGCACGGAAACCAAGGTCTAACTTGAGCTCGTTATAAAAAACCGGAACTCCAGCTTGCCTCTCGCACAGAAGACCTTTTTTCTTCAATTCGTACGCCAGTACTTCCTCATAAACCGATTCCAGAAGTCCAGGGCCTAATGTCCTATGAATTTTGATGCAGCAGTCTATAATAGTGCCAGTTATGTCATTTTCCGTCATCACTTTTCTCTGCGTCCTCTGCGCCTCTGCGAGAAAAAAATAGCTTTTGTTTCTTCAATGACTTGCTTTAGCGGTATCTGTTTCTCTTCCGCGATCTTGCGGCAGTCCTCATACTCCGGGGTTACGGTAAGTATCTCTTTGCCCTGTATGCTTATCTTGACCCTTACTTTTCCATAGGCCGTCTCAACTTCCCGGATCTCCCGCGAAAGTTTCTTCCTGCCCGCTTCCCGGATGCGCACGCCGATGCTCGTAGTCTCGCGGAAGATGGTATCGAGCACCGCTTCGCTGTTCGCCTTCTCAGTGAGAACGGAAAGCAGGATAGCGGGCCTTCCTTTTTTCATGATGATCGGCGTGAGGTAAACGTCCTGGCTGCCCTGCTTCATGAGCTTCTCGATAAGATAATCATAAACCTGGGGGTTCATGTCGTCAATGTTCGTCTCGATAATGAGCGACGTATCTTCCTCGTGGGAGCCCACCGGCTCTCCGATCAGGAGCCGAAGCACGTTCGGCCGGCCTTCGAGATCCCTGTTGCCTGCGCCATAAGCGATGCGACTCACGCTCATCTGCGGCAGGGGACCGAAGTTTGAGGCCAGTGTGCTCAGAATAACGGCTCCCGTAGGCGTGGTGAGCTCGAAAGGGGTTGATGAACCGTAGCTTGGAATCCCCTTGAGAAGCTCCGCCGTGGCAGGGGCCGGCACCGGCAGCGTGCCGTGCGCGGTTTTGATCGTACCCGAGCCCACGTTAACAGGCGAGCCGGTAATGGTTGTGATGCCGAGCTTTTCCAGGCCGATGATTGAACCGACAATGTCGACGATGGCGTCGACGGCCCCCACTTCGTGAAAGTGGACCTGGTCCGGTGTCGTGCCGTGAACTTTGGCCTCCACCTCCGCTAATCTCTCGAAGATCGCGATACTTTTCCGCTTGAGCGACGAGGACAGTGTTGATGCTTCGATAATTCCCCGGATGTCCGACAGATGGCGGACTGGCTGCTCCTTCTCTTCAATACAGACATGCACTTTGGTCGCCGAGATGCCTCCTCGCACTACTTTCAAGGCAGTGATTTCATATCCGGGCAGATTCAACTTCTCAAGCTCGGAGCGCAGGGCTTCGATCGGCACGCCCGCGTCCACGAGGGCGCCCAGGGTCATGTCGCCGGATATGCCGGAAAAACAGTCGAAGTAGGCAAGAGTCATAAAGCAAATACTCTTTTCTCGCGGAGGCGCGGAGGTCGCGGAGGTGAAACAAAGAAAATCATTTTCATTCAGAGGTCATATTTTTACGTTTTCTCGGCGAACTCCGCGCCTCCGCGTGAGAAAAAGTTTTATGTTTTTTCTCCCAACAGATTTATCCGGTGCGCCAAAACGCCGGCCCCGAAGCCGTTGTCGATGTTCATGACAGCGATGCCTGCGGCGCAGGAATTGAGCATCGTAAGGAGCGGGGCCAGTCCCTGAAAGCCTGCTCCGTATCCCACGCTCGTAGGAACGGCGATCACGGGTTTGTCCATCGCCTCGAGCGTCAGCGGGACGCGGTGGACATGCCCGGCAAGCTCGTTCTTGCGCATGAGCGGCGTGCGGTCGCCGCGCTTCCCCATCTCGCCGATGTCGCCGCCGCTGCAGAAGGCCTTGCCGGCGCC
>JAJYKN010000298.1 GCA_021788515.1 Nitrospirota bacterium
CAGAATTTGTTCAGACTACGCCCACCGGTTTTGGCGGTTTTGTTTTGCTGGGCGGAAGTCGGAGGTTTTTCCGCTATCTCTCTTTGCAATCGGTCTTGCGTCCCGGGAGAAATGACCCTCTGCATTCGGCTTACGCTTGGATTGCGCTCCATAGGGAGTCCGGGCGGAATCGCTCTTGCCATAGTTCCTGCCGGAGAAACCCGGTTTCTGCTTCCATGATGAGGTCCCCGGTCTGCTGCTCCCCCCGCTGCTCGTACGACGGAGCGGGCGAGACGGTTCCAGTCCCGGAATGACCTGCTGGGGAATGGTTTGGCCGATATAGCGTTCAATCGAGCGAAGTGAATCGACTTCTTTTCCCGAGGCAAAAGAAATGGCAATTCCCGATGCGCCTGCACGGCCGGTGCGGCCGATGCGATGGACGTAATCTTCCGCATTCTTCGGGAGGTCATAATTGATCACATGCGTGATGCCGGTCACATCGAGTCCGCGGGCGGCAACGTCCGTTGCCACGAGAAGGCGAATTTTGCCCCGCTTCATATTCATGATGGTGCGGTTTCGCGCGCCCTGGCTCATATCGCCATGGAGAGCTGCTGCGGAATGCCCCTGGGCTGAGAGCTCGATGGCAAGCTGGTCGGCATTCCTCTTGGTCCCGGAGAAAATAATCGCCCTAGTCATAGCGCTGTCCGAAATCAAGTGTTTGAGCATGCGGCTCTTGTGCTGCATGTCATCGGCGGCATGGAGGCGTTGTTCGATCGCTTCGAGCGTGGTCTTCTTTCCCGCGATCTCGATACGCACCGGCTCTTTCAGCAGGCGCTGCGCGAGCTTGGCCATCGTATTGTCCATCGTAGCCGTGAACATGAGGGTCTGGCGGTCCGCCGGGGTGGCCTTGGCAATGGCGTCCACTGCGTCGCTGAATCCCATGTCGAGCATGCGGTCCGCTTCATCGAGAATGAGCAGCTCGAGCCGGGAAAAATCAATGCGACCACGTTCCATATGGTCGATCAGCCGTCCCGGCGTGGCCACGATAAGGTCTACGGGCTGAGACAGAAGACGCTGCTGTTCGAAGTAAGGCATACCGCCGAGGATTGCACCGCTCCTGATCCGCATGAATTTCCCGTAGGTTTTCACCGCTTCGGTCACCTGGTTCGCCAGCTCGCGAGTGGGCGTGAGTACCAGCACGCGCGGTCCTTTGGACCGTTTCAAGGATGCCGACGGCACGGAGAGACGCATCAGCGCCGGCATTACGAAGGCAGCGGTTTTGCCGGTGCCGGTCTGGGCAGTGGCGATCAAATCATGACCAGCCATCGCCTGGGGGATCGCCTCGGACTGGATCGGCGTGGGAGCCGTATAACCGCAGAGTTTTATTGCTTTGAGGATCGGTTCGTTGAGCTGCAATTTTGAAAAAGACATGTTACTCCTTTGATCTCGTACGCCGGAAATATATGATAGTCCCGGAAGCAGAAATCCCGTTAGGGGTTTGCGTGCGGGCCGCAAAGACACACAGGTATCCTTGAGAACGGAGACAACGCCAGCACAAATATGACCGGCATAACTACATCGTTCGCCAACCATATATGCTGCTGCGTTTTCAGAGTGGGAGCTGAAAGCAAGGGGGGTTGATGATCGATGATATGAAGGGCAGGGGATAAGAGACGTTTGCTTCACGTCAGGTCTGCCGCATTGTTAAACAGTCGACTGTTATAATACAGGAAAATTTGTAAATAGCAAGAACTATTTTGAAAGGGGAAGAGAGAAAGCCAAGGTGAGGGCTGTTGTTCCGGAAGGTGTTACAGGGGCATGGTCGGGCGGGGGTTTAAGTCGAGACGCGAAGTTTTCCCTCGCTTGAAGTGAAGGTATCCCGCGAGGGCGATCATGGCGGCATTGTCGATGCAAAGGCCCATACCGGGGAGATACAGAGTAATCCTCCGATGTGCCGCTTCCTCGCTCATTCTTTTTCTGAGAAAACTGTTCGCAGCAACACCGCCGGCCACTACGATTTTATCCACGCCGGTCTCCAATGCCGCAAGCATGGTTTTTTCCACGAGCGTTTCCACAACCGCTTCCTGAAAGCTCGCGGCCACATCCTTGATATTCAGTTTCGGATCGAGTCCTTTGTCCTTGCTCATGAATAACGTGATGTGGTTCCTGACCGCTGTCTTGAGCCCGCTGAAGCTGAAGTCGTAGCCTTCGAGGCGTCCGCGCGGAAATTTCAGGTGTGCCGGATTGCCTTCCTGCGAAAGCCGGTCAAGCACCGGTCCGCCGGGATACTCGAGGCCCAGGAGCTTAGCGACCTTATCATAGGCTTCTCCTGCAGCATCGTCCCGTGTCTGTCCGAGCATACGATACTCGCCCAGTCCCTTGACGTGATAGAGCGCCGTGTGCCCGCCGGAAACCAGGAGCGCCACGTAAGGATAGCCGATGCCCGGATATTCGATATGCGCGGCGAGGATGTGGCCTTCGCCATGGTGCACGCCGATGAAGGGAATATTCTGCGCATAGGCGATGGCTTTTGCCGCGGAAACACCGACGAGCAGTGCGCCGATCAAGCCGGGGGTGTAGGTAACAGCGATAAGATCGATGTCTTTAAGGGATGCGGAAGCAGAGGAAAGCGCCTCACGAATAACCGGCATGAGGTTTTTCAAATGCTCCCGGGACGCGAGCTCGGGCACGACGCCGCCGTACTTTTTATGAATATCGATCTGCGATGACACGATGTTCGACAGGACGGTGTCGTCCCGGAGTACGGCAGCGGCTGTTTCATCGCAGGATGTTTCTATTCCGAGGGTATACATTATGATATGATGGATGAACGGAAAGTATTGCAAGAGGGGCCAGGGTCCGGTAGGCAGGGTCCAGAAAAAAATCTCCCTTATTTTTCGTTCCTTGTCTCTTCTTCCTGTACCCTGGACCCTGAACCCCGGACCCTATTAGTTCATGAGCTTGGACACCGGCACGATCTCAATGCCCAGTGCATGCGTTTCCGAAAGCCACTTTCTTAGTTCGATGATCGTTACCGGATGAGGATGGCCGATGCCGATCGCTTTACCGTTCCTCCGGGCGATTTCAACGAGCTCATCGAGCTGTTTTCGTATGGAGGCCGGATTGTCGCTGTCATTATCCAGGAAGACATCGCGTTTTCCGGATTTGAGGCCGAACTCTTTTGCAGTGGAATAGGCCACGCTCTTCGCGCTGGTAAAACTGTCGAGGAACATCAGGTTCCGCGCTTTGAGTTCCGCCATCAGAAACTTCATGGCTTCCTTGTTTTCCGTAAGCGCCGATCCCTCGTGGTTGTTGATGCCCACAGCGCCGGGGACCGATTCGACGTCGTCACTCACCGTGGTTAAAAATTCCATGGGTGTCATATCCGAACGCAGCATGCCCGGCGCCGGTTTCCCATTTTTACTGCGATACTCCATGGGTAAATGGAGCAGCACCTCGCGATTGCTCTGCTTTGCCAGTTCGGCGATTTTTTTTGAATGTATGAGCCCGGGCATGACGGCAATGGTGACCTTCGCGGGCAACGCAACGATCTCACG
>JAJYKN010000299.1 GCA_021788515.1 Nitrospirota bacterium
TCGAGTATATGCTCGACGACATCGAAAGCATCACCGGCATCCGGGTCAGGCCCTCCTTCAACCGGAAAGGGGCCGAAATCCTGTTCGTGATGCCCTCGGGCGATTTCTTTGCCGATCCGGGAACGTACACCTGCATGGGCTATCTCATGCTCTTTCACGAACTAGGACTGGATTACACCTTGAGCACCTATGCTTCCGAAGGAGGAAACTTCGGCTTTTTTACCTCCAACGAAATGGCCAAGCGCCTTAACTCGAAGATCTACGCGGAAGCGAAGCGCCTCGGCGTGAAGTTCATTATCGGCGGCGAATGCGGCCACATGTGGCGGGTCATTCACCAATATATGGACACCTGGAACGGCCCGGCCGATTTTCTGGAAGTCCCGAAATCGCCCGTGACGGGAACGGTCTTCGAGCATGCCAAATCCACGAAGATGATACACGTCGTGGAATTCACCGCTGATCTCATAAAGAATGGCAGGCTGAAGCTCGCTCCGGAAAGGAACGATCATCTGAAAGTGACCTTTCACGACTCCTGCAATCCCGCGCGCGGCATGGGCTTCTTCGAGGAGCCCCGCTACGTTCTCAAGAGCGTGGTGAACAACTTTGTAGAGATGCCCGAGGACACGATCCGCGAGAAGACCTTCTGCTGCGGCAGCGGAGCGGGCCTGAATGCGTCGGAAGACATGGAACTCCGCATGAAAGGCGGCTTCCCGCAGGCGAACGCGGTCAAGTTCGTCCACGAGCACTTCGGCGTCAACATGCTGGCCGCCATCTGCGCCATCGACCGGGCGGCGCTGCCGCCGCTCATGGACTATTGGGTGCCGGGAGTAAAAGTCACCGGCCTGCATGAGCTGGTTGCCAACGCCCTCGTCATGAAGGGAGAAAAGGAAAGGACGACGGACCTCCGGGGCGAGCCTCTTCCGATAGCCCAAGCGAAGGAGGAGCAAACGCAGAAGCCATGAAAGTCAAAGACCCCGTCTGCAATATGATCATCAATGACAGCGAGGCTGTTGCGACATCGACCTATAAAGGCTCAACCTACTATTTCTGTTCGCTGCCTTGTAAGAATGATTTCGATCAGGACCCCCAGGCCTATGTGGGAGAAAGGGTTTCAAAGAAGGCTGTTCCTGAGAGCGCTGCCTGGACCTGCCCCATGCACCCTGAGATCGTGCGCAATGCTCCGGGAAGCTGCCCCATCTGCGGAATGGCGCTGGAACCGAAAACAGTCACTGCCGAGGAGGAGGAAAATCCCGAACTCACCGACATGACGCAGCGGTTCAAGATCAGCATCGTATTGACGATTCCCCTGGTATTGATAGCCATGCGACACCATGTCCCCGGCCTATCCGAAATTGATCATATTGCGTCTGCCGGGACCATGAAATGGATCGAACTGGTCCTTGCGACGCCCGTCGTGCTCTGGGGCGCATGGCCGTTTTTCGTGAGAGGCTGGCGGTCGATAGTCACGTGGAACCTCAATATGTTTACTCTGATCGGCCTCGGTATCGGAGTCGCGTACGTGTATAGCCTCGTCGCCGTCCTCTTCCCGGACATTTTCCCATCATCATTTCGGGGTGAGAACGGAGAAGTCGGGGTCTATTTCGAATCAGCCGCGGCCATCACGTCTCTTGTACTCATGGGTCAGGTGCTCGAACTGAGGGCACGGAGTAAAACCAGCGCCGCGATCAAAGCCCTTCTCGGGCTCGCTGCGAAGACAGCCCGGTGTGTCGTGGACGGAAGCGAGGCGGACATCCCGCTGGAGGAAGTTCAGGTTGGCGACCTCCTGCGCGTGAGACCCGGTGAAAAAATTCCCGTTGATGGGACGGTGGCCGAAGGGGTAAGCCCTGTTGACGAATCGATGATAACCGGAGAACCCCTGCCCGTGCTGAAGCATCCGGGCGATGCCGTTGTGGGAGCAACGGTTAACGGGACCGGAATGCTGGTCATGAAAGCTGAAAGAGTGGGCGCGGACACGATCTTGTCGCAGATTATCCGTATGGTTGCGGACGCGCAGAGAAGCCGCGCTCCCATACAGAAACTTGCCGATATCGTCTCGGGCTATTTTGTCAAAGCAGTTGTGGGTATTGCGATCCTTACCTTTCTTGTTTGGGCGTGGTTCGGACCTGAGCCGCGCTTTGCTTATGCAATCATCAACTCGATCGCCGTTCTCATCATCGCGTGTCCCTGCGCCCTCGGGCTGGCAACGCCCATGTCCATCATGGTCGCCATGGGAAAGGGCGCCGCGGCAGGCGTCCTGTTCAAGAACGCCGAGGCCATCGAGGTGATGAAGAAGGTGGACACCCTTGTCGTGGATAAGACGGGAACGCTCACGGAGGGCAAGCCCAGGATAACGGAGCTCGCCGCATTCGACTTTGACGACAAGGCGCTGCTCTATTTTGCGGGCAGCATCGAACGGGCCAGCGAGCATCCTCTTGCCGCCTCGATCGTCAAGTATGCGCTCGACGCCGAATTGATCATCTCGAAGCCGGATTCATTCGAGTCGAGGACCGGGAAGGGTGTCGTCGGAACAGTGGACGAGAGAACGACGGCCCTAGGCAATGAAAAGCTGATGGAAGAGCTCGGGATAGACACGGGAAAATTCAGGACTAAGGCGGATGCGCTTCGAACAAACGGGCAGACGGTAATGTTTGTCGCGGTGGATGGAAAGATTGCAGGACTTTTGTGCGTTTCGGATCCGATAAAGGAAACCGCAAAAGAGGCCATACGTCTTCTTCAAAAAGAAGGCATGAGGATTGTGATGGTCACCGGCGATACGCATGCCACTGCGCAGGCCGTTTCGGAGCATTTCGACCTTGATGAAGTCATAGCAGGGGTACTGCCGGATAGAAAGGCAGAGATTGTCAGACAGCTTCAGGACGAGGGGCGAATCGTGGCGATGGCCGGCGACGGTATCAATGACGCGCCTGCCCTGGCACAGGCGCACGTCGGCATCGCGATGGGGACAGGCACGGATGTCGCCATGGAAAGCGCTGAAGTGACCCTGGTGAAGGGCGACCTCATGGGGATCGTGCGCGCCCGCCGCTTAAGCAGGCTGACGATGCAAAATATCAAGCAGAACCTTTTCTTTGCCTTTGTATATAATTCAGTCGGAGTTCCGGCCGCGGCAGGGATTTTTTACCCCTTTTTCGGCATATTGCTGAGCCCGGTCATTGCCGCAGCCGCGATGAGTTTCAGTTCCGTGTCGGTGATAACGAACGCTCTCAGGCTGAGAAAGGAAAAACTGGTATGACCTTTCGCAGCATACTTTTTAACGGAATTGAGGAAATGAGCAAAGAAAGACCCGGACGGCCCGTCTTTTTCCTCGATCTTAATCTTGATCAGATTATAGACGCCATTGCGCGCGGGAAGGAGGAATATAACTTAAAGCCCTTCTTCTATATTCCCCTGACCTCTATCGATACGATCCAGTACCGGCACGAAATATTCCAGGACCTTGAAAATGTCGAGCTCTTCGGGAATATGCAAGCCTTCGCGAAAAAAATGCGCGTAATGTGCGAACACCTTGATCAGTCGGA
>JAJYKN010000300.1 GCA_021788515.1 Nitrospirota bacterium
TGTCGCTCAAGGCTGGTGGCACGGGGCTCAACCTCACGGCGGCCAGTCATGTCGTCCACTTCGACCGGTGGTGGAATCCAGCGGTCGAGGAGCAAGCCACCGATCGCGCCTTCCGCATCGGCCAGAAGAAGAACGTGATCGTTCACAAGTTCATCACCAAAGGCACAGTTGAGGAAAAGATCGACCTGATGATCGAAGAAACGCTGAAGCTGTCGAACGACGTGATCCGGTCCGGCAGCGAGGCGTGGATCACGGAAATGAACAATGAACAACTGATGAATGTGTTTTCCCTGACGATTTGATCTTCACCGAAGAGGAGGCTGCATGGCGTTCTGGAGCTGGCCGAGATACGTGCCCAAGGCGGAAAAGCAGGCGCGCGCCGCAAAGAAGCTCGAAAAGCTGAAGAAAAAACGGGAGGTGAAGCCGGTTGTTCTGCAAGGCACAACAATCGCGCGCACATGGTGGGGCAAGGCGTGGAACGAAAATCTTGAACGGTACGCGGACTATGAAAACCGCATCGGAAGGGGCCGGAGCTACGTCCGGCACGGAGCGGTTCTGGATCTGCAGATCCGGGAGGGGGAAATCATCGCGCTCGTCCAGGGTTCGCGTTCCCGTCCCTATGAAATCATCATCACCATCAAGAAACTGCATAAAGATACCTGGAAGACCGTCACCGGATCCTGCCTCGGCATGATCGACTCGCTCTCGGAGCTGCTTGAAGGAAAATTTCCCAAGTCCATGGCCGACGTCTTCATGCGACAGGGGACCGGCCTCTTCCCAACGCCAAAGGAGATCAGCCTCCAATGCTCCTGCCCGGATTGGGCGAACATGTGCAAGCATGTTGCTGCCGCGCTCTACGGCGTGGGCGCCCGGCTCGATGAAGACCCGATGCTCTTTTTCTTGCTTCGGGGAGTCGATACGTCGGAGCTGATCAGCAGGACCGTGTCGAGCAAGGCCGAGAGCCTTCTCGAAAAGGCCTCGAAAAAGAGCTCCCGCATTATCGCCGATGCCGACCTGTCATCCGTGTTCGGTATCGATTTTGCGGAAGATGCCGGTTTGTCCCAACCGGATGGCGATACGGGAAAAGAGGCCGGTGCGGACAACGGAGTTCGTAAAACCGGCGTCCGGAAGAGCGTCAAGAGCCGGTTGAAGACGGGCGACGGTTCCGTGCGAACGGGGAAGCTTTCCAAAAAGCCCGCAAGGAAGAAAACGGACGTGAAACGCATGACGAAGGTAGTAGTGAAACCAGCGGCAAAGAAACAGATCAGAAGCGGAAAGACGAAGCCGAAGGGACCGGCTGTTTGACAGGGTATTTTGCGCATTGTGCCAAACGACTCGCAAAAACCGCATGTCTCACTTCCGGATTCATCAAACTTCACGTCGCGGATATGAAAACAAAACAAACGATCAAACTCGGAATCAGCTCCTGCCTTCTCGGCAACAATGTCCGCTACGACGGCGGGCATAAGCTCGATCAATATATTCTCGACACCTTCGGCCGGATCGCCGAATGGGTGCCGATCTGTCCCGAGGTCGCGTCCGGCATGCCGGTCCCCCGGGGACCGATGCAACTGGTCGGCGATGTCGCAAAGCCGCGCTTGATTACCATCGAAACGGGAATAGACCGGACCGATGAGCTGACGCGGTGGATCGGAATTAAGTTACGGGAGCTGGAGCAGACCGGTCTCCGTGGGTTCGTGTTCAAGGCCCGGTCTCCGAGTTGCGGTGTGCATGACACGGAACTCTTTTCGGACTCAGGAAAATCTGTCGGGATCCGGGCAGGCTTGTTTGCAGAAGCGGTGATGAGCCGTTTCCCCTTAGTGCCTGTTGAAGATGAAGAGACACTGCGCGACCCTGACATCCGAGGACGTTTTATTGCGCTGATTATGGCTTGAAAGTCCTTACCTTTATTGCTTTTTTCTCTCTCTGCCGGTATAATACTCGACAGTATGTTATGGTTTCATGAAAGGATCACATGTTAGAACGCGTTCAGAAAATCATTTCCGCCGCCGGGGTTACCTCCCGCCGGGCAGCGGAACAGCTCATTACCGAGGGCAGGGTCCGGGTGAACGGCAAAGTAGTGACGGAACTCGGCACCAAGGCTGATGGGTCGAAGGACCATATCAAAGTCGATGGGAAGCTCATCAATCCCAAGCAGCCGCTGGTCTATATTATGTTGAACAAGCCCGCCGGTTTTGTGACGACCATGGCCGACCCCGAGGGAAGGCCGACGGTGCTCAATTTGCTCAAAGGCCTGAAGGTTCGCGTCTATCCCGTGGGGCGGTTGGACTACAACACCGAAGGCCTGCTGCTCCTCACGAACGATGGAGATTTTGCGCACCTCATTACTCACCCGAAGCATGAATTCCCCAAGACCTATCGTGCGAAGGTCAAAGGCATGCTCACGGACGAGCAGATCAACCTGCTCGAACAGGGTATTTATCTCGACGACGGCAAGACTGCGCCCGCGAAGCTCAAGAAGATCAGCAAGGAGGAAGCGAATTCCTGGCTGGAAATTACGATCCATGAAGGCAGAAAGCGCCAGGTCCGGCGCATGTTCGACCGCGTCGGTCATTCGGTGATTAAACTGAAGAGGGTCAAGACCGGCAATCTTGTTCTCGGCGATCTGCCTGAGGGGGCCTTCCGCTACTTGTCAGGGACCGAAGTTAATGAGTTGAAGGACGACGCTTTGAAAACGGAGGTCAGGACGCCGAAGCCCGCAGCAGTGCGGAGCAAAGAGGGAGAAGTCAAAGGTCCCCGGGCTGGAGCAGGTTTGAGCCCGCGTGGCGACAGAAGGCCGATGACGGGCCATCGTCCGGAAAAAACGTCAGAACAACGGAGGCCGGGGCCGGGATCCGAAACGAAAGGTAGCTGGCGAAAACCGGGTCCCCGGGTTCCCGGGCAGGGGGCCAGCGGAAGAGGTCCGCGACGTTCTCGGGAGGAAGTCGGCAGGCCGAACCAGGGCACCGTGTTTTCGAGGCCGGGAACAGGAAGACCTTCCGAGTCGAGAGAAAAAGGTCAGGGAAGTACAGTGACGAGACATACAGGACAGGGGTCTTGGAACAAAGGTGCTGAAAAGGGGTCGGTGTTCAAGCCCCGGGTCCCCGGGCAAGGCGTCCTTGGCAGAGGTCCACGACGTGCTCCTCGTGAGGAAGTCAGCAAGAGGCCGAATCAAGGCCCTGTGTTTTCAAGGCCGGGAACGGGAAGATCTTTTGAGTCTCGAGAAAAAAGCCAGGGAAGTACAGCGACGAGGCGTCCGGGGCAGGGGATATGGGACAAAGGCGCTGAAAAGAGCCCGGCGTTAAAACCCCGAAGACCTAAAACTACTGCAGCAAGAATGTTCGGCAAAACATTCAGCGAGAGCACGGAGTCTAGGCCGAGAACTCAAAAGGCAACAGGTACCAGCGCAGGACGCAAACCGCAACGCGCCTACGATAGGCCGGGAGCAGGGAAACCGAAAGCTCCGGGCAGCGGCCGCAAACCCTATCGTTCGAGAAGTTAAATCCCTCGACTTGCAATCCCCCGGCACTCG
>JAJYKN010000301.1 GCA_021788515.1 Nitrospirota bacterium
GTGGAACCTCGAAGGGACCGCGTCGGTCTGCATTTACTGCGGCTGCGGCTGCGGCGTATCGTACGACACGCGCGAGGGCAGGATCATGCGCGTCGGTCCTGCGCGCAGCAATTACCTCTGCACCAAGGGCCGGTTCGGCTGGGACGCCGTCCACCATGCGGAGCGACTCACGACCCCCAAGATGCGTGTGAACGGCGAATTGGTGGATTGCACCTGGGACGAGGCGCTGTCAATCATTGCGACGAACCTAAAGGTGATCAAGAGCAAGCACGGGGCCGAGAAAATCGGCGGGCTCGGATCGGTCCGGACCACGAACGAAGACAGCTATGTGTTCCAGAAGTTTCTGCGCACCGTCGTCGAGACCAACAATATCGACACGCTCGCGCGGCTCAAGACGCCCAAAGGCCTGAATACAACCTTCTTTTCCGGAGAGCTGAACAAGATGGCCTCTCACGAGGTCATCCTCGTTCTCGACAAGAACGTGGGCGAGATCAACCCGCTCACGGGCATCGAGATCGTCCGTGCCGTCAACAAGAAAGACCGGAAACTGATTCTCGTGAACGACGAGTTCAACAAGTTCAACAAGATCGCAACCGTAGTGCTGCCGACGAGCACGGTCAATGCCCTCGAAGACCTGGTCAAAGCCCTTTCCTCGGGAGCGGGAAGCGAAGAGTCGAAACGTGCGGCGGCAATGCTCAAGGCGGCCAAAAACGTGGCGATCATCGTTCCTGCACAGCTTTCGGACAATGAGTTTACCCTGATCAGGGATCTGGCGGGAAAACTCACGGAGGTCTCCTACTATCCGCTCGTCCGAAGAAGTAACTTCCAGGGCTCCCTGGACATGGGAGTGATGCCTTCCTACTATCCCGGTTACCGGAAGATCGATGAAACGTCGACGGCCGATTTTGTAGGCCTGTGGAATGCAGTCCTGCCGGAAACAACGGGAATGAACGCCGTGGAAATGATCAAGGCGATCACGCCGGGCAAGCTCGCAGCTCTCTACATCATGGGAGACGATCCTGCGGGGAGCGATCCCGGCCTGAAAGGGATACTCCAAAAACTCGAATTCCTCGTGGTTCAGGATATTTTCCTGACCGAGACGGCAAAGCTCGCGCACGTTGTGCTCCCGGCCGCCAGTTCCACGGAAAAGAGCGGGACCTTCACGAACCTCGAACGCAGGCTCCAGCAGGTGAACAAGGCCGAGGAGCCCATCGGGGAATCGCGTCCCGACTGGGAGATCATCCAGGACCTTGCGAGAAAGATGGGCGGTCCCATGAAGTACGGGTCAACAAGGGACATTCTGGCGGAGATCCGCTCCGTTGTTCCTGCGTACAGAGATCTCGCCCTTGGTGCCTGCTGGGCAAGGGAAAAATCGCCGCTTGCGGGTATGGCAGACGATCTTTCGCTCACGTCCGATTCGATCATGAAACAGGAAGTGATTACCGCCGAACGGCTGCTTTTCTCGTCAGGAATGACGATTACGCGTTCTCATGAAATCGGAACCATCAGACATTACAAGATCGAAGTGTAGGAGCAGAACATGCTTGACATGGACCAACTACTTCATTATGTCTTTACGCTCGGCATACCCGTTGCCGTACTGCTGGCCTTCATCCTGGCCAACGCAGTGTACTTGCAGCTCATGGAGCGCAAGGTGCTGGCCCACATGCAGGGACGGCTGGGGCCGATGCGGACCGGGTGGCACGGGCTTCTCCAGCCCATCGCGGATTCAGTCAAGTTCCTGATGAAAGAAGACATCATCCCGGCAAAGGCCGATAAATGGGTGTTCAGTCTTGCGCCCTTTATCCTGCTCGTGATGGCCTTCGGCTCCATGGTCATCATTCCCTACGGCCCGCCCACGAACTTCTTCGGTCTTTTGAGGAAAGAAGTTCCGCTCTGGGTGTCGAACCTCAATGTCGGCATCCTGTATGTCCTCGCGTTTTCGAGCGTGGGGACCTACGGTGTGATCATGGCGGGCTGGGCCTCGAACAACAAGTACTCCCTCATGGGCGGTTTCCGCTCCGCTGCCCAGATGATCAGCTATGAAATCCCGATGGCTTTTTCCATCATTACGGTGGTGTTGATGTCGGGGTCGCTCAACCTGTCCGATATCGTGAATGCCCAGACGGACCGGTGGTTTATCGTGGCGCTGCCGGTCGGACCGGTGGCGTTCTTTCTTTACCTCATGTCCGGCATCGCCGAGACGAACCGCGTGCCTTTCGACCTTCCGGAGGCCGAGAGCGAACTCGTGGCCGGTTACTTTACGGAGTACAGCGGCATCCGCTTCGGCATGTTCTACATGGCGGAGTACATGAACATGATCGTCGTGTCGTTGCTGGCGAGCATCATGTTCTTGGGCGGCTGGCTGCCGGTGCAGATCCTGCCGCACACGCTCGGCGGTATCGCGCCGATCGCATTCATCAATAAACTGCTTGCAGCCATTCCGCCGACGCTCTGGCTGCTCGGAAAATTGTATTTCTTTATCTTTTTCTACATGTGGCTCCGGGCCACCCTTCCCCGGTACCGGTATGACCAGCTCATGTCCATTTCCTGGAAGATTTTGCTGCCCCTGTCGCTCGGGACTCTGCTGGTCGCAGCGGGCATGAAGCAGATGGGATGGCTGTAGAAAAGCAGTGAGGAGTTAGAAGTCGGGAGTAAGGAGTTTACGACGATGAATAAAGTAAAAAAATTCTTCAAAACGATATTTTTGATCGAAATTGCACAGGGCATGGCCTTGACGCTCAAGACCATGCTGACACCGGCGGTTACGCGGCAGTACCCCACGTTCAAACGTAAACCGATCCCCGGATCGCGCGGGCTCCACGCCATGCGTCGCGATGAAACGGGAAACGCAGCCTGTATCGGGTGCGGATTGTGCGAGGCGGTCTGCCCTTCAAAAGCCATTACCGTGGTAACCTCGGAAGGTTCCGAGCACGAGAAAGTCGTGAACTCCTACGAGCTCGATCTGCTCCGGTGCGTGTTTTGCGGGTTCTGCATCGACGCCTGCCCCGTGTCGGCAATCCTGATGACGCCCGAGTTTGAATTGGCCTGTTATTCGAGAAAGGACGCGTTCTATACCCGGGACCGTCTCGTCGAAGTGGGCGATAATTACATGGGCGGGAAGGCGGTAAAAAAGTAATGGTGAACCAGATCATATTCTTTTACTTCGCCGTGGTCATTCTGGCGTCGGCAATACTCACGATAACCCAAAAGAACCCCATCCACAGCGTGATGTTCATGCTGCTGCTGTTCTTCCATATCGCCGGCGTTTTCGTGCTCCTGAACGCGGAATTCCTCGCAGCAGTGCAGCTCATCGTGTACGCGGGCGCGATCCTTATCCTGTATCTCTTCGTGGTCATGCTTCTGAACGTGGACCGGGAAAGCACCGCGACGCGCGCCAATCGCTTCTGGCCCTGGATGGCGGGCTTCGGTGCGTTGATCGCGGCCGAGGTGATCCTTCTGATTGAGCGCGGAACTTTCCCGTCGGAGGCAGGACAGCAGCCCATGCGGCTTGCCGGAAGCG
>JAJYKN010000302.1 GCA_021788515.1 Nitrospirota bacterium
GAAAGATTTCACCGGCTTCGTGTTCAAGATCCATGCGAACCTTGATCCGCGCCATCGCGACCGCATCGCCTTCATCCGCGTCTGCTCCGGCAAGTTCGAGCGGAACAAGATGTTCCTCCATGTGCGCCTCGGTAAAAACATCCGATTCACGAGCCCGGCCTCCTTTTTGGGAGCGCGCAAGAGCATCGTGGACGAGGCTTTTCCCGGAGACGTGATCGGGCTGTACGATACGGGGAACTTCAAGATCGGCGACACGCTCACGGAAGGCGAAAAGCTGATGTTCCAGGGCATCCCGACGTTCTCCCCCGAAGTATTCAAGGAGCTGGTGAACATGGACCCCGGCAAGTCCAAGCAGCTTGCAAAGGGCATCGAACAGCTGACCGACGAGGGCGTTGCCCAGCTCTTCACGCAGCAGCAGGGAAACCGGAGGATCGTCGGCACCGTGGGCCAGCTCCAGTTCGACGTGCTGCAGTACCGGCTGGAACACGAGTACAATGCAAAATGCCGGTTTGATGCGATGAACATTTACAAAGCCTGCTGGATCACGGCCGAGGACAAGCTGGAAATGGACAAGTTCTGCAGGTTCAAGTCGGACCGTATTGCCACGGACAAAGACGGCAACATCGTTTTCCTCGCTGAGTCGGAATGGGTGCTCCGGAACATGATCGAGGCCAACCCCGGGATCGAGTTCCACTTTACGTCTGAGTTCAAGCGGGAAATGCAGGACGTCAAAAAATAGCGCCGGAGCCGGGATACGATCAGCCCCGGAACGATTCGCCCCAGATCATGCAGCCGTTCCCTCCACCCTTACTCCCTTTCGTCTGACATACACCGTTTTATCAATCGCGGCATGCACGATACCTTCTGCATCGGCAAGCTCGACATGATACACCCGCTCGACTGACGGTGCGGAGGCGAGAGCTGCCTTAACGGCGTTTATTTCTTCATCGGAAACGACAAACCGCGCAGAGCGCGCGCTGGTTTCCGGCTTTTTGAAATGAATGGAGGCGGCCTTGTCCCGGACCACATACTCCGGGCCGAGGATCTTGATCAGCATCACCAGGTAGAATGGATCCACAGCAGCGTACATGCTTCCGCCGGGTTTACAGAAAGTCACAGACGTTTTTAGCGCAATCTGCTTGATTTTACTTTATGACGATGATATGCTGACAACATTCAAAAACTTGGGAGCTTCGGAAGCGGCACGTACGCCGTGAGCGCGAACTGTTGTACTTGTTCTTTATGTTAACCCGAGAAGGAGGCATCGGACGTTGCCGGCGTTCGTTCCCGCGGCCGCGTTCGTACAACCTATGCTCATTGAATATTTAAAGAACATCCCCCTCTTTAAACATCTGAAGGATTCCCAGCTTAAGGAAATAGCGGCGCGGTGCAAGAGCGCAACGTTCAGGAAAGGCGACGTGGTCTTCCACAAGACGGACCTGAGCACGGACCTGTACATCGTGAATTCAGGGATGCTGAAGGCGGTGCTCATCGATGAAGAAGGCGACGAAATCGAGCTCGCGCGGTTCGAGAAAGGCGCGTTCTTCGGAGAGCTGAGCCTGCTCGACGGCAAGGGCAGGTCCGCCACCATTGTCGCGGAAAAAGACGCTGAACTTTCCGTCCTGAAAAAGGACCTCTTCTTCGATCTGCTCTACAAAGAACCCCGGATCTCGGTTGAGCTCATGGCGACCCTCGTGGACCGTCTCCGGAAAGCCGACGAAATGATCGAATCGCTGGCGTTCCTCGAGGTCGGCGAGCGGCTCATCAAGTCGCTCCTCGATCACGCGACTGCGATCAACGGCCCCGGTTCCTCCGGCGACTATCTCAAGGCAGGAAAGCTGACGCACAAGGAGCTCGCCGCACGCATCGGGTCGTCCCGCGAGGCGGTCTCCAAGTGTCTCAAGGTGCTGATGGCGAAGGCCATTGTCAAGGAAGCGGACGGCAATATCCTGATCGCCCGCAGCGCGCTGGATCGCCTCAAGAGCAGCGAACGAACGTAGGCCGCCTTCATTGCCCAGCCTTCGTTTCTCTCACTGCGCTCCTAAATCTCCACCGTTATTCCGCGCATTCCTTCAGAACACCGCGTTAAAAAAAATCCCCTCCCGGCGTATCGGGAAGGGATTTTTATTGATGAACTGGCAACAGGCTGTTAGATTTTCGGCAGCTTCTCGAGCGCCTTCTTGATGTCCTCTTCCGGGTGCTCGTGGTCGAACAATTTTCCTTCCCGGTAGTCGGCATAGGCCTGCAGATCGAGATAGCCGTGACCGGAGAGGTTGAAGAGGATGGTCTTCTGCTTCCCTTCCTCTTTTGCACGGAGCGCTTCGTCGATTGCCGCCCGGATCGCATGGCTGCTCTCCGGCGCGGGAATGATCGACTCCGTCCCCGCGAAGAGCACCGCCGCCTCAAAGCACTTTGTCTGACCGTAGGCCCTGGCCTCAATGATCTTGTCATGGTAGAGCTGGGACACGAGCGGCGAGTCGCCGTGGTACCGGAGCCCGCCTGCATGGATGCCAGAAGGCATGAAGTCGTGGCCCAGCGTGTACATGGTCATGAGCGGCGTCATGCCCGCCACATCGCCGAAGTCGTAGCAGAACTCTCCCTTGGTGAGCGTCGGACAGGACGTAGGCTCCACCGCGATCGCCCGGAGGTCCTTCTTCTTGCCCGAGAGCTTGTCGTGCAGGAACGGGAATGCGATCCCCGCGAAGTTGCTTCCGCCGCCGCAGCAGGCGATTACCACGTCGGGATAATCGCCGGCGATCTCCAGCTGCTTCTTGGCCTCCTGGCCGATGACGGTCTGGTGCAGGCACACGTGGTTCAAGACCGATCCCAGCGCGTAGTTCGTATCATCGTGCGTGGCCGCGTCCTCGACGGCCTCGGATATGGCGATGCCGAGGCTCCCGGTGCTGTTGGGGTCGAGCTCCAGGAACTTCCTGCCCGCGTTCGTCACCGTGGACGGGCTGGCGTGCACCGTGGCGCCCCAGGTCTCCATCATCATCCTGCGGTAGGGTTTCTGGCCGAAGCTCACCTTCACCATGTAGACCGTGACGTCGAGGCCGAAGAGCTTGCCGGCAAGGGCCATGGACGAGCCCCATTGGCCGGCGCCGGTCTCGGTCGAGATCCGCTTGATGCCCGCTTTCTTATTATAGAACGCCTGCGGGATGGCAGTGTTCGGCTTGTGGCTCCCGGCGGGGCTCACGCCTTCGTACTTGTAATAGATCTTGGCCGGCGTGCCGAGCGCCTTTTCGAGCCTGTGCGCCGGGAACAGCGGCGACGGCCTCCAGAGCGTATAGATATCCAGCACTTCTTCGGGGATGTCTATCCACCGCTCCTGGCTCACCTCCTGCAGGATGAGGTCCATGGGAAAGATGGGCTTGAGATCATCGGGCCCGACAGGCTGCTTCGTTCCCGGATGGAGCGGCGGCTTGGGCTTGTTCGGCATGTCCGCCATGATGTTGTACCACTTGGTCGGTATTTCCTTGTCAGAGAGAATAATCTTGGTCTGTCTCATTCCTTCCTCC
>JAJYKN010000001.1 GCA_021788515.1 Nitrospirota bacterium
TCGTATGCCCAAGAATTGTGGTGACCGAGGAAACAATGTCCCCGGTGAGGCTGCCACTGGACTGCATCTCGCCTGCTTGTGACTTCATGCCATTCCAGAGACGCTTGATCCCCACGAACGCAGATGCCGCGGCAAATAGAGCTGTAAGAATAAACGTCACATCGATATTTGGGAAGACGGGCATAAAGAGATGGTATGCCATTTTCCCCTCGCCATTGAGTGGAACCATATCGATGTTTTTGTAAGGCATGAGGAGATAAAACAGTACCATCGGAATGGCAAAGAGCACAGGCAGGAGCTTCCAATCCGTTGCGATCTTCGCGAAGAAGGGGACCATCGCCACGTGCTTGATGCTTTGTTTGCGGATGGCATTGAGCACCTCGCCCGGTTTTGCCCCACGCGGGCAATAGGCCGTGCAGTCGCTGCACTGATGGCAGAGCCAGACATCTGGGCTCGCAAGGAGCTTGTCCTTCTGGCCCCACTGGGCGAGAACCATCTCTTTTCGCGGGAAGGGATTCCCCTCGGGCGTCACATTACAGACCACCGAACAGGTGGCGCACTGGTAGCACTTCTTCAGAGACTCGCCGCCTCCCTTGATGATCTCGTTTACGAACGCTAAATCTGGTTTAATAATGGTTGCTTCTGACATATCTCCATCCTCCAATTACTGTGTTGGGAGTTTATTGCTCTTTCGCCTACTGCGCATGGCGCATAGAGCATGGAGCATCCGCTATGCGCTTTGCGCTATGCCCTTTGCGAGTCTCCGCACTCGATTTACATGGTCCTGAACGGATTCGGTCCGATCTCTCTGATCCTGGTAGCAAACTCATTGAGCATGTCCGGCAGTTTATCATACTCGTTGATGGCCACCTGCATAAGCTGGACGCGCTCGGACTCAAGTTGGAGCCGGTTCAGGGTCTCACTCACCTTGCTGAAGCGGGTGTTTGCGAGTTCGCTGCCCTTGACGAAGTGGCACTGATAGTTCTCTCCATACTTGCAACCGAGAAGCAGCATGCCGTCGGCGCCCTTGGACAGCGCGTCGGCAACCCACACCAAGTTCATTCCGCCCAGACACCGCATGGAAATGAACCGGAATGCCGGATCGATCTTCTTTCCGGCAATAGCCGCCGTGTCGAGCGCCGGGTAGGAGTCGTTCTCGCAGACCAGGCAGATGATCGTCGGCTTGTCCTCATCATCGGAGTATTCCACAGCCTTGAGCATCGAACCAACGATGTCAACGCTGTAATCCTTGAACGAAACGATGCGTTCGGGGCAGGCTCCCATGCAGGTGCCGCACCGCCGGCAGCGGTTGAGGTTGTATTTCGGAATGCCTTTTTCGTCTTCGTCGATGGCGCCGAAGGGGCACTCTTCCGTGCAGCGTTTGCAGGCCGTACACTTGATGAGGAGAGGATCAGGATACGTCACGTCCCAGGCGCGGGGATGGACCGCGATACCGCGGGAGACATGATCGATGGCCTGGATTGCCTTGAAGGCCGCTCCGGCGCCGTCTTCCATGGCTTCGGCCATGTTCATGGGCTGATGCACGCCGCCTGCTGCATAGATGCCGGTCCTGCGCGTCTCGTACTGGAAACAGATGAAGTTGGAATCAGCGAACCCGGACGCGCCTTCAAGGGTCGGGATTTCCGGCCCCTGGCGGTAGCCGAGATTCAGGATATAATCCGGTTTGGCTGTCTGCTCAAGGTAGTTTTTCTTAGATTCGTCGCCACTGCCGGCAGCTGCTGTAAGACCGTCGGCATATTCCTGGGGACCGCGCGAGGTCGGGACCATGCCCGTTGCCAGAACAACGAGGTCTGCCTCGACCTTCACCTTTTCTCCGGTCTTTGCGCCGAAGAGCGTATTTTCCATCTCAACAAACATGTTGCCGTTTCCGGCATCGGATACACCGGTCACGTCAGCCTTGGTGAGCATCACACCGGGATTGTTCTGGGCCTCTTTGTAATACATCTCGGTCCTGCCAGGCGTTCTGATGTCCTTGTAGAAGATCATGGCCAGGGCGTCTTCGTTCTGGCGCACATACTGGGACTGCTTGAGCGACGTGGCGCAGCACATGGACGAACAATACGGAAGGTGGTTCGGGTCACGCTGTCCGGCGCACTGGATAAAGGCGACCTTCAGAGCAGGCTTGCCGTCCGACGGACGGAGCAGCTTGCCGTTGTTCTTCTTTGCGATCTCTTCGAGCTCGAGGTTCGTTACTACGTTCTTCATCTTACCGTAGCCAAGATAGTCGAGCTTGTTCGCATCATAAGGCTTCCACCCGGAGGCCATGACAATTGCGCCGATCTTCACGGACTCGCCGTTCGAGAGTGTCACGTTGTACAGGCCCGGTTGTCCATCGGTCTTGGACACGGTCGTGGACTTGTACACCTTGATGTTCGGGTTGCTCTCTACCTCTGCAACGGTCTTGTTGATGTCGGTGTCCACAATGAGCGGCTTATTAATATAGGACCCCGTGGGTATCTTTTTGTAGAGCTTGTTCACAAAACCACCGAGCTGGGCTTCCTTCTCCACGAGCACCACCTGCTGGCCCGCGCCTGCGGCGGAGAGCGCAGCGGTCATGCCGGCGATGCCGCCGCCGATGACCAGGATCGTGCTGGTCAGGTCCGGAAGAATATTCGGTTCCGGCAGTTCCGACTTCTGGGTCTTGACAATGCCCATGGTGAGGTAGTCGTAGGCCGCATCGTTCGTTTCGTCCGTGTTCGGCTCCATGGTCCAGGCAACGAACTCGCGGATGTTGACCCGCTCCACCAGCGCACCGGGGAAGGTAAACTCAGCGGCCTTTGCACGGGGTGAGCAGGCGGCGATGATGATCGTATTGATGCCGTCCTTTGCCATGTCGTCCTTGATCAACTGAACGCCTTCAGGGCTGCACAGGGCATCGTGGGTTTTGAAATTCTGAACTTTTTTGGCTGCGCCGGAGAGCTTGTCAATATCCATCGCTTCCTTGATGCCGCATCCCTTGCATATATATACGCAGTATTTCTTCTCCATCCCTATTTCCTCCTCAAGCTCTGGATGCTCTTCATCACCACGCCGGTGGCATCCTGCGCGGACCGCGCCACATCAACGGGGGTCTTGAGCGTCCCGGTCGCATAGATGCCCTTCGGGAGCGTTGCCTGGTCCACGAACCCGTCATCGGTCACCGGAATACCTGCGCCCTTCAGGGACCGTGCCGTGGGCTCCATGCCGGTGGCCAGCACAACCATATCGAAGGTCTCGGTGATCTTGGTCCCGCCCTGGATATCCTCGGCAGTGACCTTCACATCACCGTTGTCACCCTGCTCTATCTTGGCGACCTTGCCTTTGAGGAAGGACACGTTTTGGTCTTCCTTGATCTTGGTATAGAACCGGTTCTCGTAGAGCCCGGGAGTTCTGATGTCGATGTAGAAGACCTTGACCTTGGAATCGGGGTAGAGTTCCCGCACGTACGATGCCTGCTTCAGCGAAGCCAGACAGCAGATGTAGGAGCAATGCGCCAGATGGTTCTCGTCACGAGATCCCGCGCACTGCACAAAGGCGATGTTCTTAACTTCCTTCCCATCGGAAGGCCGCACGATCTTGCCGGCCGTGGGTCCGTTCGGCGCCGCAATCCGCTCCATCATCATGTTCGTGATCACGTTCTGGACCTTGCCGAAGGAGAGGTTGTCCATCTTCGTGGCATCGTAGGGGTTCCATCCTGTGGCCATGACCACTGCGCCGACCTTCACCTGCACGGTCTCGGCCTTCATGTCGAGGTGGATCGCATCATACTTGCACGCCGCAACGCACTTGGCGCATGACGAGCCTTTGCAGGCCTTGCCGTCGATCACATACTGCAGCGGGAACGCCTGGTTGTGCGGGAGGTAGGCGGCCTTGGTCTTGCTCATGCCGAAATCGAAGTCGTTCGACCGCTCTACATCGCAGGCCTCTGCGCACTTGTTGCAGCCGGTGCATTTTTCGTTCACGAACCGCGGCTGTGTCTTGATGGTCACGTCAAAGTTGCCCTCGGCGCCGGAGATCTTTTCCACTTCAGCAAGGGTATAGATCTTGACCTGTCCATTGTTCTTGATTCGCTTGTACTGGATCTCGAGACCGCAGTTCGGGGGGCACATCTTCCAGAAATACTTGTTCAGCTGGGTCACCCGGCCGCCGAGATAGGGGTTCTTTTCTACGATGATAACATCGGAGCCTGCTTCCGCGGCTTCCACTGCTGCCGTGAGGCCGCTGAAGCCTCCGCCGACAACCAACACCTTATTTTCCGCCATAATATCTTATTCCTCCTTAAAGGCAGCAAAACAGACAGAATTGCACATTGCAGATTATAAATTTGGAAATGTCGCCCGGATAGTAGGACAGATGCTTCCCATTACGTTTCAAATTTGCAATCTGTAGTGTGTAATAAAATCTCCGGGGAGGGCTGCCCCTCCCCGGAGTTGTGCATGTTCTTAATGTTTTACAGGAGCTGCATCTTCAACGAGCTGTACGTAGGGAACCTTCTTGACTTCCCACTTGTCAGTCGCGATGTCATACTTCGAGTTGACGAAACACTTCCAGTTCTTGTCGTCCACAAGATCGAAGTCGCCGCGATAGTAGTAGCCAGGATACCGTGACTCTTCCCGGAACAGGATATGGCGTGCGTGGGCCTCCACGGAAAGGATGCGATGATAGTTCTCCCAGCAGCGCATCAGTTCGTGCAGGTTGGAGGCCGCCATCTTGGAGGTGTCTTCCTTGAGCAGCTGGAGCTTACGGAGGCCTTCATCCAGCATGGTCTTGGAGGTCATGTACCAGGTCGAGATCCCGCCAAAGTACTCGTCGGAGATCTTCTGGAGCCGGGTCTGAAGCATCTTCGGCTTGATGTAGTTCGGGTTGATCTCGGGAGCCGTGGTGTAGGTCTTGTGCTTCTCGTAGACCTCGAAAGGCAGATAGAGCTCGGCTGCCAGGTGATCCGCCGTCTCCTTGATGGTCGGGGTGTAGCCCGGGTTGTCGAGCAGGAATGCAAGAGCATTCTTAGCCGCGATACGGCCTTCTGCATGCGAACCGGAGGAGAATTTGTGTCCGGAGGCGCCGCAGATGTCACCGCACATGAACAGGCCCTTCACGGTCGACATACGGTTGTAATTGCCGGCAGGCCACTTCTTGTTCCATTCTTCAGGAGCGCCGAGATCATCGGGACCGCAGCACCAGAAGCCTGCGCAGCCCGCGTGCGAACCGAGGAGATAAGGCTCGGTCGGCATGATTTCAGACGGGACCTTGTCCGGCTCGACGTCCTGGGCGGCCCAGAGGCCGGCCTGGCCAATGGCCATGTCGAGGAAGTCTTCCCATGCCTCTGCCTCGAGGTGCTTCACCTTCTTGGCGCCCTCTTTATCGCCGAGTTTCTCCTTGAAGGTCTTGTTGATCGCATCCATCGCGTGATGGGTGTTCATGAGAATCGGGCCTTTGCCGAGCTTCATGTCGCGCATCATCAGGTGGTTGCGGATGGCGGTGCCGAGATTGTCAACGTACTTGCCGTACTTCGCCTTGGCTTCCGCCAGGGCTTCCGGGTTGGCGCAATAGTCTTCGCCGAGGGAGTTGGTCGCTTTGGCCTTGAAGAACAGGAACAGGCGCCCACCGGGCCGTAGCCGTCCTTGAAACGGGCGGGCACGAAGCGGTTTTCCATCATGGTCAATTCTGCGCCGGCCTGGAGGCCGAGAGCGTAACCGGAACCGGAGTTCCATACCGGGTACCAGGCACGGCCCTGACCTTCCTGGGTCGACCGGGGACGGAACACGTTCACCGCGCCGCCGGCTGCGAGCACCATGGCTTTTGCCTTGAAGATATAAATCTTGTTCTCACGAACGCTGAAGCCGGCTGCCGCTGCAACGCGATTCGGCTCCTTCGCATCGTTGTAGAGTTTCACGATGAACACGCGCTCGTAGTGGTTCGTCGAGACACCGGTGGCGGCACGGTTGGACTCGAGTGCCTTCTTCGCGGCTTCCGCGACGATGACCTTGTAGGACTCGCCGTTGATCATGATCTGCCATTTGCCTGAACGGACCGGCTTGCCACCGTCCTTCAGCATGGCCTTTCCTGCTTCCTTGGCCTGGAAACCGTCGAGGGAGAAGCCGTCGTCGCCCACTTTCCAGATCGGGAGGCCCCACTCCTCAAAGAGCTGCACGGAATCATCAACGTGACGGCCGAGGTCGTAGATCAGGTCCTCACGGACGATGCCCATGAGGTCGTTTCGCACCATCTTTACATAGTCCGCCGGATCATTCTCGCCCATATAGGTGTTGATGGCAGACAGACCCATGGCAACGGCGCCGGACCGGTCGGTGGCGGCCTTGTCCACCATGGTGATCTTGATTTTCTTGGGGTTTGCCCAGCGCGCGCCTTCGAATGCCGCGCCGCAGCAGGCCATACCGCCGCCGATGAGGAGGAGATCGGTCTCTATTTCTTCAATCGCCGGCTTTTTGCAGAATGAAAAGGTACAAGTTTCTTTTTCCATTAGTATATCCTCCTTATTTCTTGATAACCGGCATAGGCTTCGACGTCGTGAAGTAGCCAGGCTGTTTGAGTTTTGCCATATTCGCCTCGGGTTTTCCCTTGTAGGGATCGACCGAACCTTCGGCAGTGGTCCTGATCGGGAACTTGAAGCGCTTCAGGATCCCGTTCCGGAACTTGATGGTCCACATGATGGAGTCCGTACCCCGCATCGGGATCACGTTCGCACCCAGGGGGGCGAAGTCCTGATAGGCCCGGATCTCGATCGCCTGCTGCGGGCAGATCTTTACGCAGTTGTAGCACTCCCAGCACTGCTCCGGCTCCTGGTTGTAGGCCTTCATGAGATCCCTGTTCAGGGTCATGAGGTCGTTCGGGCAGATATACTGGCAAGCAGTCTTATCCTGCGCCTTGCAGCCGTCACACTTCTCGGTAATTACATAACTCGGCATGTTTCTGAACCTCCTATCGTTAGAGTAAAATAAACTGCTTCCGCAGTCGTTTGTTGATTTACTTTTTCACGTTCTCCGTATGAGTGCCCTCTGCATGGCCGTGCAGCTTGATCTCCACCTTCTCGGTGAGGCCCGCATAGTATTTCTTGAGGATTTCGAGCACTTCGGGGCGGCTGAAATGATCGGGAACGTTCTCGCCTTCGGAGAGCATTTTCCGGAGCTTGGTGCCGGACAGCATCAGCCGGTCTTCCTTGCTGTGGGGGCAGGTCCTCATGGAGGCCATGCCGTCGCACTTGAAGCAGTAGAACGTATGGTCGATCTTCAAGGGCTGGGTCTCGAGCGCGCCCTTCGGGATCTCGTCGAAGATCTTCTGGGCGTCAAAGGGGCCGTAGTAGTCGCCGACGCCGGCATGGTCGCGGCCGACGATCAGGTGGCTGCAGCCGTAGTTCTGGCGGAAGAGCGCATGCAGGAGCGCTTCGCGGGGACCGGCATAGCGCATTTCCATGGGATAGCCGCACTGGATGGCGGAGTCCTTCACGAAGTACTTCTCCATGAGGGTGTCGATGGCATTGGCGCGGACATCGGCCGGGATATCGCCCTCTTTGAGCTTGCCCAGGATCTGGTGGATTAGGACGCCGTCCATGGTCTCGATGGCGATCTTGGCGAGGTACTCATGGGAGCGGTGCATGGGGTTCCGGGTCTGGAACGCCGCGATCGTGCTCCAGCCCTTCTCCTCGAACATCTTCCGGGTCTGGGCCGGGGTCATGTAGATGCCCTTGAAGGTCTCGGGGAAATGGGCCTCGGACAGGACCTTGACCGGACCGGCCAGGTTGAAGTCAGGCTGGTTCATGACCTTCTGAACGCCGGGGTGGCCGGCAATGTCATTGGTGCGGAAGATCTGTTTGCACTCGTGTTCTTTGTCGGTCTTGGACATGGCGTACTTCTCGGCCACTTTCATGGTGGCCATGAGCGTGCCGGACTCCTCGTCCACGAGGGCGATCTCTTCATTCTTCTTGAGGGAGCCCGCGAACTCCGCCGACGCCGAGAGCGTCACCGGGACCGGCCAGAACGTGCCGTCCGCCAGCTTGTACTTGTCGCAGACACCTTTCCAGTCCTTCCTGGTCATGAAGCCCGTAAGCGGGGTGAAGGCGCCGATTCCCATCATCACGAGATCTGCAGTTTCGCGCGATGAAATTTTGAGCTGCTTCAGTTTCGCTGCCTTCTTGACTTCTTTCTGAAGGGCCGCGCCGCTGAGAAGAAGCGGCATGAGCTTCTTCTTTTTACCATGAGGTTTTACCAAAGCCATAACAAGTTCCTCCTTATAAAGAATTTAAATTTTAAATAGGTCCAATAGGTCCTTAAGAGGGCCTATGATGATCCTTTACCCGAGAACGGCCGTCACTTTGTTGAAAATGTCGTTGATGCTGCCGACGCCCATGACGGTCTTCATGATGTTCTTTTTGGAGTAGTAATCGATGAGCGGCGCGGTCTGCTGGGTATAGACTTCGAGCCGTTTTTTGATCGTCGCTTCCTTGTCGTCGTCACGCTGGTACAGCTCGCCGCCGCACTTGTCGCACACGCCGTCTTTTTTCGGGGGAGAGAAATGGATATTGTACATCTGCTGGCATTTCTTGCAGGTCCTGCGGCCGGTGAGGCGCTTCAGGAGGTCGTTCATGTCCACGTCGATGTTGAGAGCGATGGTGAGGGGCGTCCCCGTGTTGGCGAGAATCTTGTCGAGTGCTTCCGCCTGAGCCGTGTTGCGCGGGAACCCGTCGAGGATGAACCCTGCTTTACAGTCGGGCTGTTTGATACGCTCTTCCACGAGACCGAGCACGATTTTGTCCGACACAAGGCCGCCCGAGTCCATGATGACCTTGGCCTCCTTGCCGAGCGGCG
This sequence comes from Nitrospirota bacterium, assembly GCA_021788515.1. Lineage (GTDB taxonomy): Bacteria > Nitrospirota > UBA9217 > UBA9217 > UBA9217 > JAJYKN01. The sequence continues at coordinate 8,823 of JAJYKN010000001.1, forward strand.
TGCCGTCTGCTACTGCTTTGCGAAGAATATCTCCCGTGGAAATCTGAGGAATCTTGTACTTCTCAATCAGCATCTTTGCCTGCGTACCTTTACCGGCACCAGGAGCTCCGAGCAGAACCACCCTCTTGGCCATGGGAACGATCCTCCGTAAAGTAGAAGAGATTATTTTCAGAAGAGAAACTAAAAAAGGGCGTAATAAACCCTTTGTGTTTTTAACCGGCCTATGATCGTTGAAAACGAGTTATTTTTCAAGTTAAAAATTATAATTTGAATATTAGTTTTGTTTATAAATGGAGGTACGAGTGAAGAAATTCTGATAATTTTTCAAGAGCTTTGCCCCTGTGGCTGAGCTTATCTTTCTCTTCCCCGGTCATCTCGGCAAAAGTCCTTTTGCAACTCTTTGGAAGGAAAACCGGGTCATATCCGAACCCGGTCTTGCCCTTTGGTTCATGGCCGATGCAACCTTTTGCATATCCGAGAAAGGTCTTTACGGTCCCATCCGGAAAAGCCAGGGCCATGCAGCAGACGAACTGTGCTCCTCTTTTATCATCCGGCACGTCCTTGAGTTCGGCAAGGAGCTTTTCATAATTTCTGACGTCGTTTCCGCCCCCTGATCCACCGGCATACCGTGCGGAGTACACTCCCGGAGCTCCGCCGAGAGCATCAACTTCGAGGCCGGAGTCGTCGGCCAGCGCAGGCTTTCCCGCGCACCGGCATACTTCGACCGCCTTTTTCACCGCATTCCCCTCGAAGGTGCTCCTGTCCTCCACTGTTTCCGGACAGTCCGGAAAATTGTCGAGGGAGAGAATCGTTATCGGAAGACCCACAATGATCCGCCTGATTTCTTCGATTTTCTTTTTATTCCGCGTAGCGAGTACGATTTCCATACCTGTTCCTTACTGCTATTGTCTGCCCTCTGTTCCGACTGCTGTCTTGCCGGATTTAACAAGGCGCCACAGTAGCATAAACAGGGAAGATTTGCAACAGGAAGGAACTTCAGTTTTCGATGGGTATTTGGGGGAACCCCGTTTTTGTTCACGCTGCCGCTCTCTGCGTCGGCAGTAAACAGCGGAAGAGAGAGCATCTCGCACGTGACGAACTCCGGCCCCGCCTTGCCGGTCACGGGACCAGGGAGGGCGCGCTCGGGCCTTACGAGGAGCGTGATGATTGCAGCGTTGCGTCGAGTATCCGCCGCATCACCGTAAGGAGCTCCCGGGATTCAAAGGGCTTTTGGAGGAAGCCGGCTATTTCTTTAATATCTTCTTTTTCCGCCACATATTTCATATACCCGGAAACAGCAAGGATCTTTATATTCGGCTTGATCGCGCGCATCCGCTTGATAAGCTCCCTGCCGTCAATCTTCGGCATCACCATGTCGGTTATCACCAGTGAGATCTCATGCGACATCTTCTCAAAGAGATCCAGCGCTTCGGCCGGGTCACTGGTTGCAAATACCTTGTAGCCGTGGGTCGTCAACGCCTCCTCGACGCCGCTCAGCACATGCTCTTCGTCATCGACGAACAAGATCACTTCGCTCCCGCCAAGGGGTTTTGGCGCCTCTTTGACGGCCGACAGGCTGAGCGAGCGCGCCACAGGCAGATAGACGATAAAGGTGCTTCCGACGCCGAGCTTGCTCTGGACAACGATGTATCCCTTGTGCTCGTTGACGGCCCCGTAGACCATGGACAGGCCGAGCCCCGTACCCTTTCCCCGCTCTTTGGTCGTGAAAAAAGGCTCGAAGATCTTTTGCAGGATATCGCCCGGGATGCCGCTGCCCGTGTCGACCACGCTCAGCTGCACATAGGCCCCCGGCACAACATAGGGCGGCACGTCCGGCATGCCGGGAGCGACCTCCCGATACCGCGTTGCAATAACGATGCGCCCGCCCTGCGGCATGGCGTCCCGGGCATTGACAATGAGGTTCATGATGACCTGTTCGAGCTGGTTCGCATCGCCCTGAATGATCGGCAGCTGATTGTCGAGTTCCAGCCTCAGGTCAATGTTCTTGTCGATAATCCGCTCGAGAAGCTTGATCGTGTCGTAAACAACATTATTGAGGTTGAGCGGCGAGATCTCGTAGGCGCTCTCGCGGGCAAAACCGAGCAGTTTCGAGATCAGCCCCCCGGTATTCCTCGATACGTCTTCGACGACCTGCAGGCTCCGGAGCGCTTTCGGCTCCATGATGGCATGGCGGCGGATGACCTCCGTATGGCTGAGAATGGCGGTCAGCATATTGGAAAAATCGTGCGCGATGCCGCCGGCAAGCACGCCGATGGAGTCCATCTTCTGCGACTGAAACAGATGGTCCTGGAGCTTCTTCTTCTCGGTGATGTCCCGGTAAAAGGATTGAATAAAGAGCTCGTTGTTGACGCTGATCGATTTGGAGCTGATCTCCAGGTGGAGCGGCGTTCCGTCTCTTTTGTTGTGGCTCGTTTCGTACACCAGGGACTCTCCGGCAAGGATGCGGCGCCTTCTCTCAGCCGCCGCTTCCCGGTTCGGATCGAGCTCCAGCAGGGATATATGGATCCCGACAAGCGCCTCCTTGGTGAACCCGTGCATGAGACAGGCCTTTTCATTGGCATTGACGATGATGCCGTTCCGGTCGAGGACGATGATGCCGTCGGTCGCGTTTTCGAAGAGCGACCTATGCCACTGCTCGGACGTTTGCAGTTCCTTGGTCCGTTCCTCGACGACCTCCTCAAGCTGGTTTGAATAACGCTCGAGCTTCTGCTTCTCCTGCGCGAGCTCGTATTGAAGGCTGAGCTCATTCAGCATTGTTTTTTGATTCAGGATTCTCGAAGTGAGGGCGATAGAGAACGTCGAGATCATAAAAACATTGTTCGCGATAAATATTGGCACATTGGTGATCGTATCGAAGATCAGCAGGGGGATAATATAAACTCCATAGATCGTTATGGAGACGATGATCGCAAGGGGCAGGTTGAATGGGATAAAGCTGAGCACCGTAATGATGATAAGGTTGATGCCTGCATAATACGACGAGGTGTGGCCGCCAAAGGACAGGATCATCAGCTCCACGGTAACCGCCGATAAGATCGTCATGGTGCTGATGATGGCATACTGATACGTGCTGTTTCGCTTGAGGTTGTTGAGAAAGTAGGCGACGATGAAAGCTGCCGTTATGCAGAACCGGTAGAAAATAAACCGTCGAAAATTTTCCGGCGTTACAAAGTAATCGGCAATTCCGATGAAGGGAAAGAGAACACTGCCGATGATCAATACTTTGCTGATCCAGAACTGACTTTTTTCTGCGATCTGCTGTTCCAGGTATTGTTCTTTATTCATTATCATCGCTCAAGGTGTTTCCTGATGCTCGTACCGGGAGGCAGTCCGTCACGCGGCACGGCGCAACCGCGGTCATTCCACTTACCGGAGTGCCTTGAAGAAGAGGATAACCCCCGATCCATCACGGGCGGTGGTTATTTTTTCGGCGGGGATATCCGCTTTTCCAAACAGGGTCCACATGTCCTCCTCCGTGCGTTGCAGAAAAGCATCCCAGTTGACCAGCCAGTGATAATCGAACGTCCGGTAGCGGCGACTGTCCTTAAAGGAAGCGACCAGGCATCCCCCCGGATTAAGCAGATGGTGCAGTGCGCGGAGCAGGCGGGCAAGCATGTCATCTGAAAGGTAGTCGAAAAAACCCACACTGTAGATCACATCCTGGAGACCAAACTCTTTTTCGTTTCGCTCCTCGCTGATCATCTTTATTGCATTGTATTTGCGGAAGGCGATCTGTCCTGATGAATAACCGGCTTGTGCAATCCGGTTTTCAGAAAACGTCAGCGCGTCGGAATCGAAGTCCAGGCAGGTAATGCGGGCATTGCTTTTTTTTATGGTTGGGGCGAGTTCTACGACCTCATGGCAGGGGCCGCAGGCAATATCGAGAATACGCGGTTCTTTTCTGTTCTGGAGTTCGGATGTGAGCAGTTCAAATAATTTATCTCTGCGCGCTCGTACGGCAACGGCAAGTGTGGTGGAAAGGAAGTATCGATCTAAATAAAGTCCGATATTCTTTGACCGGGCGCTGTTCTGGTAAACGCCTTCAAGGGTCAGATAGTCTCCCGGATACCCTTGCGGCCAGATGCGTGCACGGTTCATAAAATAGCTTTTTGCGAACAGCGCCTGTGTTTTTTCCCGAAATGCGACCTGGGCAGCTTTGATAAGCGCCGTATCCTGCCTTGCCGCCTTTTCAAAGGATTCAGCGGCAGTGCACATATCCGTGATCGCTTCTGCTGTCGATGCGGCAAGAAGACCGGGATCCGCGAGCGGGTCCGCGCTTTTCCGGTCGAGGTGCTCCAGCCGGCCGCGAAAACGTTCTATCGCGGTATCGAGCAAGGCACTGTCTTTCTGTCGCTGCCCTGCTCTTGATTCGGGATCGCGCTGATCGGCTGCTCCATCCTCCATCTCGTTCTCCTTAACCATCGGATCTGTTTTCAAAACATCCAGTCGGGACCCTTCCGTTCCATGGACCGATAAACCCGGAAAGACACAATTTATTTAGTGTACCATATTGCTTTCCCGAATTCAATCGCAAAACATCGCAAAATCAACAGACATTGTCATTTTGGAATTACACAGAAGAAACTTCGCGTGAGCAGGGACCTGCGTATGAAAGGCTGCTGCATCGTGCCGGAACAACGGGGCCGCGGACGAACCCGGTAAGTCGATCAATCTTCAGTGGAGCCCCCTCCGGCAGAAGCCGGGGGATTGCAAGTCGCGGGATTCATGCGAATACTGAAGCGCCAGCGTACAAACCTCCCCTCTTCCGCCGAAGGGAAGCAAAAGAACTCTTCATTGATACTTCAAGGGAACCTCATAACTCACAGAAAGTGACGAATAGGGGACGGATGGGATAGGAATATGGAAATAAGTTAAATTCTCCTTCCAGATTTCGACGTTATCTGGCGAAAAATTGCATTTTTTCATTGACAGTTTAGTGCAAAAATGAAAGAATCAAAATATGCCATTCGGCATAGAATAATGGGGAAAGTGAGAGCAGTATGGTTCGTTTGACATCAGGCAATCTCCATAAACTTCAGGACTGCATTCGCGAGCTTTACTCCGATCCGGACATCAAGTCCTTTCCTGACCATATCATACAGGTCGCTTCCAAAATTATCCCTTCCGGCGTGATCTCTTTCGCCACAATCTCCCGAAAAAAGCAAAAACTGTGCTATGCCGGGCAGGCTTCCCTTCGGGAATGGGAGGGATTGGACGCTTTTGTCAGGCACATGGATGAGCACCCGATTTTAAACTACTTGCACTCCGATCTGCTGAGAACGCACCGCTTCAGGGAAGAGATCGAGCAGGCGATGGACAAGCGGTTCCCCTCCTTGCGACAGGCCCAGCACTATACCGCGGCAAAAATATCGGATGCACTTACAAACCGCCGGTATCGGGCACTGGGGCTGTACAATGATTTTTTCCGGAAAAACGAGTCCGACTACCAGCTTTTGATCTCGTTCCTTCCTTCGGGAAACGCCTATTCCCTGATCTCGTTTAACCGGGACAAAAAGGATTTCACGGAAGAGGAACGGCTCGTCTTAAACCTCCTGGCTCCTCATATCGCACAGGCGTACAAGAATTCGGCGGCCTATGAAAAGGCGCGGCAGGCTTTTACCGGGCTGGAGAGTTCAAGGAAATCACTCAAATCCTATGGGCTTACCTACCGGGAGGAAGATGTTCTCTCCTGGGTGGCCCAGGGCAAGACCAATGCAGAAACGGCCAGGATACTGAACATAGCCCCGGGGACCGTCAAAATTCATCTGGAAAAGGTATATCAGAAACTGGGGGTAGAGAACCGGACAGCCGCGACATCGGTTGCGATGGGGATAAAGGACACGAAAAAAGAATAAAGGCTGATACGGCTCCGACAGAGGAAGACCCGCCATGGCTCGCTTAACCAACCGCAATCTTCAAAAGCTTCAGGAATGCATCCTGGAAATATATTCCGATCTGAGCAGGGAAACCTTTCATGCGACTATGGTATCGGCGATAGCAAAGGCGATCCCGGCATCGTCGGTAGGATACGCTGAAGTCAGCGTTGCGAACAGCGCACTTTCAAAAAATGTCATAGAGCCTTTCATTGCTCTTTCCCTTGAGGAGGTGACCGCGTTTCAAATGTATCTGCACGAACACCCTCTCATGCCCCTCATTTATCCGCAAGGAACGAGTCATCCCTTTAAAAAAGACATCACAAACTTCAGGGTCGGCAAGCAGAGCTCTCACGAAGACATATTTATAGGAACGGCGCTGAAGATCCACGATATGCTTACGAAGAGCCAGTTTCACCGCCTCGGCATCTATAATGAATTTTACCGTAAGCTCAAGATAGAGCATCAGATGGTCGTGCTTCTAAGCTGCAGCAGCCGCTCTCTCAACAAAAATATTGCCGTCAACCGGGACAGGCGTGATTTCACGGAAGAGGAACGGCTCATTCTGAACCTCCTCGCGCCTCATATCACGCAGGCGCTTATCAATGTGGAAGTCTGTGAAAAGGCGCGGCAGACCTTTGCCTCGCTGAAGAGTTCAAGGCAGTCACTCAAGTCCTATGGGCTTACGTACCGGGAGGAAGACATTCTCTACTGGGTTGCCCAGGGAAAGACCAATGCGGAAACAGCCGGGATATTGAAGATAGCGCCGGGAACCGTAAAAATTCATCTGGAAAAGATCTACCAAAAACTGGGGGTAGAGAACCGAACTGCCGCTTCAGCGTTGGCAATGGGGATTATCAACAACAGAAAGAATGTTGACTGAGGAGAACCCCCTTCCGCTACTGCCGGGGCTCCCCCAAATTACGCAACCTTCCGCCACGAGCGCTCTTTACGGCCTCTTTTTCCCGATGTCCTCGAACCAGATCTCCGGTTCGGTCTGGATGAATTCCATCATGAGCATCATGCACCGGGACTCCTGCCGCACCTCGACGCTGACGCCGCGGCTTTTGAGCAGGGCTTCTTCGCCCTTGTAGGACATGTTCTCCCCAATGACCACGCGCGGGATGCCGTACAGCAGGATCGCCCCGCTGCACATGGCGCAGGGTGATAAGGTCGTGTAGAGCGTCGAGTCGCGATAAATCGCCGGCAAGAGCCGTCCTGCGTTCTCGAGCGCGTCCATCTCGGCGTGGAGAATAGCGCTTTCCTTTTGTACACGCCGGTTATGTCCCCGTCCGATGATTTGGCCTTTGTACACGAGAACTGCGCCGATCGGTATCCCGCCCTCAGCCTTCCCTGCTTCGGCCTCTTCTATCGCTGCTGCCATAAATTCGTCCACGCACCCTCCCGGAGGCTTTATCGACGGTATTTATTGACGAAACTCGGCCATCGCCTCTTTCGCCTTGATGATGTCCGTAATGCTTGCGTTCACCGGAACAGAAATGCCTTTTTCCTGCGCCAGCTTCACTATCGCGCCGTTCAACGCGTCGATCTCAAGCCGCTTGCCTGCCTTCACGTCGTAGTACATCGAGGGGAAATGCTTAGCCGTGGGCGGCACAAGCCTGGTGTAAAAGTGCGTGCGGTACTCTTCCGCGGATTTCCAGTTCAACGGCATTTCATGCGCCTGCGCAACGTGGAAGATCTCGTCGATGATCGCATCCATGATCCGTCGCGTCTCAGCGTGCTCGGCAAGCTGTCCGTAGGTGCATTCGAGGATCGCGCCCAGCGGGTTCAGCGCTGCATTGTAGAGGATCTTGTCCCAGAGAATTGCGTAGACATTCGCGGCATAGGCCGTGGGAATGCCTGCTGACGTGAATGCAGCCGCGATCCCTTGAATGCGTTCGCGGGCAATTGCATCATGGGGCTGGCCGATCCGGACATCGTCGGCAATAACCGTGACCTCGGCCTTGCCGGGTGCATGCAGCTTTGCGCCGAAAATGATCCTCGCCAAAAGCGTGTGGTCCCTGCCGACAACGGCTGATACGGCCTCATAATTTCCAAACCCGTTCTGGGCAGTGATCACGAGCGTTGTCTTGCCCACCAGCGGCTTCACCTGCCCGATCGCAGCTGCTGTATCGTATGATTTGACCGTGAGGATGATTATGTCGAGTTCTTTGTCCGTGAGCGGAGCGATGTTGCCGAAGATGCCGTCCAGCACGGCCTCGTGCTCGCCCCATATTCCGCTGACGCCGGTCTTCCTGTTCGAGAGCGCGGAGAACTTGTCTTTCGTGAGCGCGAAGACAGTATGACCGGCTTTTTTCAGGAGCGTTGCGAAAACGGTCCCCAGGGCGCCGAGGCCGGCGATAAGAATGGTATAAGAAGGTTTTGTCGTCAAGCGTGCATTCCTTCAAGCAAGAATCTGTTTTGTTTCTAGTATAGCAGGCAAATCAATCGTTCATAATGAACAAACACTGCGCCTGAAAGCGTTGCTCCGTCGCATCCGCCTTCCGGAAGCTTCGATACAGCAGCAGATCGTAGACGATCTTGAGCCCTCTGTCAACAAGGAATGGCGCGTTGAAATGCCTGCAAAATGTTTCCCCGCAGCGTTGCTCCGTTTCCCGGACGATATCCTCACCTAAAATTTTGTTTGCACCCGCGCATAGTTGTCGAATATGCATATCTGCATGAACATCGCAGAATGGCCTTGACAAAAATCCTGCATCATATTATAAGATTGTCACTATAATACTAAAGATTTATCAGCTCGCGCTTTTTTTTAAGAA
>JAJYKN010000303.1 GCA_021788515.1 Nitrospirota bacterium
AAAAATGGCTCATAATTTTTTAACTTAACGGACAAATCGGAACGAAATCGTCTCTCGCAGAGGCGCAGAGTTCGCAGAGAAAGCAAAAATTGTTTCGATTTAAAACCCAGACTTACTGTCTTTGATTTAACTCCGCGAGCTCCGCGCCTCCGCGTGAAAAGTTCCTGTTGTTTTAAATATCTCGACATCTAAATCAACCCGCTCACCAGCTCCATAATGTCCGTGATCCTGATCTGGTTCTTATGTCCCTGCATGGCCTCGTTCACCTTGGCATAACAGGCAGGACAGGCGAGGATCAGGCGGTCCGCCTTCTTCGCCACTGCCTCGTCGATCGTCTGCCTGCCCATGGCGATGGCATTTTCGTGATATACCTTGCGGGCCGCCCCGCCGGAGCCGCAGCACCGGGAGTTCAAGCCGTGGCGCTCGAACTCAAGCACGGTGATGCCCGGAATGCTTCTGAGCACTTCGCGCGGCTCCTCGATCACGCCCACGCCCCGGGAAAGATAGCACGGGTCGTGGTAGATCACGGACTCGGAGAGCTTATTCCTTAATTGAAGCTTCCCGTTCTTGATCGCTTCGGAAACGTGCTGGGTAATATGCCGGATCTTGAACGGCAGGGCCTCACCGTAGATCGCTGGCCAGTCCCTGGTCATGATGTTCACACAGCAGGGGCAGGAGCAGACGAGCTTCCTGACGCCTTTTGCTTTATATCCCTTCACCAGTCTCGTGACCAGGTCTTTGAGCAAATCATGCTGGCCGGTGATGAACAGCGGAAAGCCGCAGCACACTTCTTCCTCCGGAGGCAGCATGGTGAACGGCTCGCCTATCGCGTTCAAAACGAGCACATCGCCCTTGACCATGGGCTGCGCCTCGTATGCGCCGGTGCATCCCGCGTAGTAGGCGATGTCGGAGCGATCTGCGACTTTGACCTGTTCCGGGAACCAGGGCTTATAGCGCTCGCCCGCAGGTTTGTTATAGGGATTGCCGGAATTCTTGATCGCTGCCGGCGTTTCCGCCTGGGCGCCGATGGGGCCGAGGCCCCGCTTCACCATCTCTTTTCTGAGCATGGGCCAGAGCCGCTGCGTAAAGATGCCGACAGGGCAGTTCTGGCCGCAGGCGCCGCAGGTGGTGCATTCATATACTGCTTTGGTGAAGTCCTGAAGCAGCTTTTGGTCCACCTCAGCCGGGCCGAAGAGCCTGGCCTTGAGGCCGTCGGTGGCGCGGATGAACTCGCGGAACATGCGGATCTTCTCGGGCGGAGACACGGCGGGGTTGCCGGTCACGTCCTGCACCGGGCAGTGCTTGAGGCACTCGCCGCACTGGGTGCAGGCGTCGATCTCGAGGATCTGGTGCGCTGAAAGCTCTGTAGTGAAGGACCGTTTATTTTTCATGGATCACCAGACGAAGCGCCTGCTCCCGCTTCCGCGCTTCCCACATTACGAGCGGCGCGGTAAAGATGTGCGTCGGCAGAAACAAAACCAAAACCAGGACGAGGCAAAAATGCAGAAGGAACAGGACGCTGCCCGGCGCTGCAGCGGGCGCGAAGTGCACGATTCCGAAGATGAACAATTTTACTTCGACCAGATCGGGCTTGAGCAGCGCGTGCATGACGACGCCGATGGAACTGATAACCAGCACCAGGCTGAGAAGAAACAGATTCGCCGGGGCCGCGTACTTTTCGAGCTTTGTCAGAAGCCGGATGACCAGGATATAAAGCAACGCAAAGGGCAGTACGTACCCGGCGATCAATCCCGGCGTCTGCATCCACCACACCCAGTCCGGGACCGGATCCAAAAAGAACCTCAGATGCCGCAGCAACACCAGCAAAAAAGAAGCGTGGAACACCCACTCGCCGATCCAGAGCGCCGGGTTCACGATGAAGACCCTGCCGAGAAAAATTATATCGAGGACCGTGAGCGCGCATCCCTTTACGCTCCACCGAGCCAGGGGCGCCCCCAACGCTTCAAGCCGTTGGGAAGCCTTCCACCAGACGAGCGCATGCCCCAAAAAACGCAGCCAGAAGGCCGCATACACTGCATAGACGGCCACTATTAAGAATTTTCCCATGTCTTATGGTCGTTTGTCCTTTTGCTATTGTACCATATCGGTTGGTTCGCCGATACGCAGACATCCCCGGTAACGGCGCAGCGCCGGCAACAACGCTTTATTTTTCTTTTACAAAGACGATGCTCACGTCCTTTGGGACGTTCAGGCCTGCCTCAACTTCTACGGCCTTCAGGATTCCCGACGGCACGGCGCAGGCCGCGTGCTTCAGGTGTTTTGCCGCTGCCTGGTGCACGGGATTGGCCGGGAACGCGGCAAGCGGCGCAAACCGGTCAAGGACCGCAATGTCCGCGAGCATTTTTTTAACCATCTCGCATTCCGTATCCAGCGACACAGCAATCTTGTTGCCGTGGCCTTTTTCCGCCGTGATCGTGACAGTATAACCGCAGGAACCGGAATGTACAACGACCTTTGTCACAATGCCTCTTGCCCTCGTAAGAATCTTGAAGGAAGAAAGGGCAGGAAGGACCGGGGAAAGAAATGCCTCCCTGCCCCTGCAACCTCATTATCTTCGGGAGGGACTCCGGAGATAATCTTTAATTAGGAGACTGCTGAAAAAATGGTTCGACAGGCTCACCATGAACGGATAAAAGCCAAAGACTTCAATATTCCCTCCGTTCGTCCTGAGCCTGTCGAAGGATGAACGGAGGGTTTTAGACTCTATACCTCAGAATCTGAAGCGAGCTCACATGAAGTCACGAAGAAAGAAAATCAAATCAGAGAGTTTCTTTGTCAATGACCGAAATTTTTGATTCTATGCTTTTATCTCCACCGGGCTTTTCTGCTTTTCGAGCAGCGCCTTCAGGTTCGGGAACTTGTCCTTCATGTGGGGGATATGCATCGCCTGCATGAATTCCTTTTCAAAGGCCGGGTCGGTCGCGATCTCGACGAACTCGACCCAGCGCGCTTTTTCGTTCGCCTCAATGCGTTTGCCCCGGTTCAGGAGCGCCATGCGCGATCCGTCGCCGGCCGCGTTGCCCACGGCATAGACCATGTCGATGGGGCAGTCGGGGAACATGCCGAGCGTCATCGATGCTACCTTGTCGATGTGGCTCCCGAAGGCGCCTGCCAGGATCACACGATCGAGCTTGGTGATGCCGAGCCGCTTCATCATGAGTTTTGCGCCTGCGTAGAGCGCGCCTTTCGCAAGCTGGAGAGCGCGAACATCGCCCTGCGTAATGGTGATGTCGTGTCCGATGGATGTCTCCGCTGCCCAGGCGAGCACGTACTCCGGCTTGCCATCACCATCCTTCCTGACCCGCGGCGTACCCAGGTCCATGACGAATCTTCCGCTTTTATCGATAATGCCTGCTTTGAACATTTCCGCCACAACGCCGATGATGCCGGAACCGCACAGGCCTTTGGCCTTCACTTCCGCGATATGCGTGTGCCAGTCCGCCTTGCCGATGACCTTGTACCGGGGCTCTTTGGTCTCC
>JAJYKN010000304.1 GCA_021788515.1 Nitrospirota bacterium
GCCTGGAAGATGGCGGATGCGGCCAAGACGCCCAAATTCTATTTCAACTTCAAGAAGGAACGGGAGAATCTCGCCAAGAACCAGACCCTCTTCACGTCTCCGGTCACGCTCATCATCGGGCTCAACGCCGCCATCAAGATGCTCCAGGATGAAGGGCTTGATAATGTGCTGGCGCGCCACGCAAAGCTCGCAAAGGCGACCCGCGCAGGAGCTTCCGCCCTCGGTCTCAAGTTGTTCCCGAAGGAAAGTCCGAGCAACGCGCTGACGGCCATTGAGGCGCCGGCAGGCGTCGACGGCCAGGCGATCTACAAGGATTTGCGCGTGAAGTACGGCATCACCGGCGCAGGCGGCCAGGACAAGTTGAAAGGCAAGATATTCCGTATTGCGCACCTCGGCTATGCCGATACCTTCGATGTGATTACGGCCATCGCCGGCATCGAGATGGTCTTGAAAGGCCTTGGTCATCCGGTGAAACTCGGCACGGGCGTCGGGGCGGCGCAGGAAATTTTGATGAAGTAAACAACAATTTTTGCCACGGAGGCACGGAGACACCGAGAAGGTCTAACGCTTGATCTTGAAAATAAGGATTAAGGATTTTCTCCGTGACTTCGTGTCTCTGTGGCTGACTTGTCTTAATTGGAGGATTCATGAAGGTTCTCATCAGCGACAACCTTTCACCCGTCGGGGTGGAGATTTTGAAAAAAGCCGGGCTTGAAGTGGATGCCCGGAGCAAGACCAGCGTCGAAGAGATTGAGAAGATCATCGGCGAGTATGACGCGCTCATCATCCGTTCGGCCACCAAGGTCACGGCCGGGCTCCTGGAGAAAGCAACAAAGCTCAAGGTCGTCGGCCGCGCCGGAAGCGGCCTCGATAACGTAGACATTCCCGCTGCCACGAAAAAGGGCGTCGTGGTCATGAACACGCCCGGCGGCAACACGGTCACGACCGCGGAACACACCATCGGCATGATCTTCGCCTGCGCCCGCATGATTCCGCAGGCCTATGCCTCGCTCAAGGCGGGAAAGTGGGAAAAGAAGAAGTTCGAAGGCGTCGAACTCTATGACAAGACCCTCGGCATCATCGGTTTGGGCGCCATCGGCGGCGTTGTGGCGAACCGGGCCATCGGGCTCGGCATGAAGGTTCTGGCCTACGATCCGTTCATCTCCACGGAAAAGGCAAAAAGCCTCGGCATCGAACTCGCCGACTTGCCGACGATCTACAAGCGGTCCGACTTCATCACGGTTCACACGCCCAAAACCAAGGAGACGGCGAACCTCATCAACAAGGACACGATCAGCCAGATGAAGGACAGCGTGCGCATTATCAACTGCGCCCGCGGAGGCATCATCAACGAACAGGACCTCTACGAGGCCTTGAAGAGCGGCAAGGTCGCGGCAGCGGCCTTCGACGTGTTCGAGAAGGAGCCGCCGGAAAATCATCCGCTCCTGACGCTCGATAACTTCCTCGCAACGCCCCACCTCGGCGCATCCACGAAGGAAGCGCAGGTGAACGTGGCGGTGGCCGTGGCAGAACAGGTCGTGGATTATCTTATTGCCGGGACCGTTCGGAACGCCGTGAACGTGCCGTCGGTGCCCGCGGACCAGCTCCCGGCGCTCTCGCCCTATATCAACCTCGCGGAACGCATGGGACTGTTTATCTCCCAGCTTTACGAAGGCGGCCTTACCCAGGTAACGGTGGAGTACAGCGGCGAGGTGGCGAACCTGAAACAGGAGCCCATCACCCTTTCGGCGCTCAAGGGGCTGCTCACGCCGACCTTGCAGGAGAATGTGAACTACGTGAACGCCCCGCTCATTGCCAAGGACCGGGGTATCGAGGTCAAGGTGTCCAGGTCCAGCGATACCAAAGAGTATACGAGCCTGGTGACGCTCAAGATCAAGGCAGGAGGGAAGGACGTTTCCGCCTCCGGCACGCTGAACAGCAAGAAAGAACCGCGCATCATCCAGGTGGACAATTTCCCTATGGAAACGGTGCCCGAGGGCGACATGCTCGTGCTCATGAACAACGACAAACCCGGTGTTATCGGCGGGATTGGAATGCTCATGGGGCAGAACGGGATCAACATCGCGCGCATGCAGTTCGGCCGTGAAAAGCGGGGTGGCCTGGCCATGTCGGTCGTAAGCATCGACAGCGCGGTGTCGGACGAGCTTATGGCAAAGATCAAACAGCTCCCGAACGTATTGTCGGTTAAGCAGGTAAAAATATAGTAAATGCACCCTGCACTCGCGCTATGCACTCATGATCGCTGGGTGCAGGCGGAATGCGAATTGCGGAATGCGGATTTGCTGAAGGAGTCACAATGCCAGTATTAGTAGTTGTCGGCGCCCAGTGGGGCGACGAGGGGAAGGGAAAGATCATTGACTTGCTTACGGAGCGGGCGGATATCGTTGCGCGCTACCAGGGCGGCCACAACGCTGGCCATACGGTTGTCGTGGGAGCGAACGAGTTTATCCTGCACCTGGTCCCCTCGGGGATTCTGCACAAGGGAAAGACGTGCATTATCGGGAACGGCGTCGTCGTCGATCCCGCTGCGCTGCTCGAAGAAATGGACGCGATGGCAAAACGCGGCGTGAAGTTTGATCGCAGCCTGCTTATCAGCAAGAACGCACATCTGATCATGCCTTACCACAAGGCGCTCGATATTGCGAGCGAGAAGCTCAAGGGGACGAAGAAGATCGGGACCACGGGCCGCGGCATCGGACCGGCCTACGCGGACAAGATCAACCGCAAAGGCATCAGGATGGCCGACCTTCTGGACCCGGAAGTGTTCCGGGAAAAACTGGCCTGCAATACCGGCGAGGCGAACTTCCTGCTTGAGCGGTTTTACGATGCGCCCCAGGTGCGCCTGGACCAGGTCTACGAAGAATACATGGCGTACGCCAAGCGGCTGAAAAAATACATTACCGACACCACGCTGTTTCTTGACGAGTCCGTGGGCAAAAAAAAGAAGATCCTTGCCGAGGGAGCACAGGGCACGCACTTAGACGTAGATCATGGGACCTATCCTTTCGTGACCTCGTCCTCCCCGACGGCCGGCGGCGCCTGTACGGGTCTCGGCATCGGACCCAACACCATCACCGAAGTGGTCGGCATCGTCAAGGCCTACACGACGCGCGTGGGCAGCGGCCCCTTCCCCACCGAACTGGAAGATAAGACCGGAGAACTGCTGCGCGCCCGCGGGAAAGAATACGGCGCAACGACGGGAAGGCCTCGGCGTTGCGGTTGGGCGGATACGCTCATCATTCGCCACGCCGTCCGGGTAAACGGCATGACCAGCGTTGCCATCACCAAACTCGATGTGCTTGACACGCTTGACGAGCTCAAGATCTGCGTGGGCTACAAGTACAAAGGCAAGCTCTACGAGGAAATGCCATCCGAGCTTTCCGTGCTTGAAAAGGGCACGCCGCAGTACATTACGATGTCTGGCTGGACGCCGACCACCG
>JAJYKN010000305.1 GCA_021788515.1 Nitrospirota bacterium
GAGATCATAAGGAGTAAGCTCCACGGTGACCTGATCTCCCGGCAGGATCTTGATATAGTGGATACGGAGCTTGCCGGAGAGATGAGCAAGAACCACGTGGCCTCCCTCCACCTCAACGCGGAACATTGCGTTGGGAAGGGCTTCCAGCACCTTCCCCTGCACTTCTATGACATCTTCCTTGGGCATTGTGCACCCCTCTCCCCCCTTTCCGGAGAACCTGAAGGCACACACTTTCTTAAACAACAACGGTATCTGCTTTCTTTAATTATAGCGCAGATTTGACAGTTCAGTCCGCCGGCAAGATGAAACGATTGGCCCAAGCTTGTCTCTGCATTTCCACGATCGAAGCTGGTCAGTGATGCCATGTTCAGGGGTTAGAACTGTTCGATGATCGCCGCGGCGAGAAGGGGAAGCATGATCTCATGGTGGCCGGTGAGCGCAAACCCCCTGCCGCCGCCCTGGGTGGGCCTGCGTACAACGTTCGTATTCGGCCGGTAATGCTGGACAAAGTCCATGTTGACCGTCGTGAAGTGCTGAAGTGAATGGCCGAGGTTCCGGACGAGGGTCACGGCCTTGAGAAAGATCTCGGGGAGAAGGACCGCGGAGCCGAGGTTGATGTACACGCCGCCTTCGAGTTCCGAGACCAGCGAGCAGAAGGTGACAAAGTCCCGGTGGGCGGCCTCACCGGTGGCCCTGCCGTCAAAAGAGGGGTGCATGTGAATGATGTCGGTGCCGATCGCGATATGGACCGTGATCGGCACGTTCAGGCCACGGCCTGCGGCAAGAAGGCTCTTGTCCTTGTATGGGAAGTCGCTGGAGTGGATCATCCTGCCGACAGCCGCGCCGATGCCTTCGTCAGTGCCCGCGGTACGGATGGCCTGGTTCAGCATGCTGCCGGTCTCTTCCGCCATGCCGAAAGCGCCCGAAAGGATCTCCTTGTCAACGTCTTCCGAGGTCTGTCCGATGAACGCCAGCTCGAAGTCGTGGATGATGCCCGCGCCGTTCAGGGCCAGGCTGGTGATGACGCCGCGCTCCATGAGGTCGATGATGACGGGGCTTAAGCCCACCTTGATCGAGTGGGCGCCCATGCCGAGCATGACCGGCCGCCCGTCTTTGCGGGCC
The DNA here is from genome assembly GCA_021788515.1 of Nitrospirota bacterium. Classification (GTDB taxonomy): domain Bacteria; phylum Nitrospirota; class UBA9217; order UBA9217; family UBA9217; genus JAJYKN01. Next base: position 1,123 of record JAJYKN010000305.1, read on the forward strand.
TGCACAACGGCGGCAACCACGTCTTTAAAATGTTTTGCCGCAAGAATATTCGGGAGCGAGGAAAAAAAATCCTGAAAACTCCCGCCCTTTTTGTGGGGCCGGGAAAAATCGTTGACCCGGACCTTGCTTTCGCGGCCTTTGAGCGAGTAGGACCTTATGCGTGAAATGTCGATCTTTTTCATGGGGCTTACTTGTTGTGGTTGCCGAAAAGCTCTTCATCCACCATCTGGCAGATGGCATGGCCGAGGGTGATGTGGGTCTCCTGGATCCGAGGCGTGGCCTTGGTCTGCACAATGAAGGTGTAATCCGCCACGTTGGCCAGCTTGCCGCCGGTGCCGCCGGTCAGGATCACGGTCTTCATGCCGTTCTTCTTCGCCACATCGATCGCCTTGATCACGTTCGGAGAATTGCCGCTCGTGCTGATGCCGATCACGACGTCGCCTTCATGGCCCAGGGCCGACAGCTGTTTCGAATAGACCTGCGAGAAGTCGTAGTCATTGCTGATGCTCGTGAGCACCGCCGTGTCGGTGTTCAGCGCGATCGCGGGCAGGGGCGGCCGCTCCATGAGGAAACGGTTCACGAATTCCGCTGCGATGTGCGAGGCATCCATGGCGCTGCCGCCGTTGCCGAAGAGGATGACCTTCTTGCCCTCGCGGAAGGCCTGGGCGATGAGCTGGACCACGTCGATGATCTTGTCGATATTTTCTCTGACGAATTTGACCTTGACCTGGGCGCTTTCGTCAAAGGCTTGTATGATCGCATCTTTCATGGCGGTACTCCCTGAGCAGGAACTTGAAGATCAGGCGTTAATTATAGGGAATGGCAAAAAAATGTCAAGGTGAAAAGGCCGAAGGGGTTATCGACGGAAAGCGGGACCCTGTACAGCTGCGATGCGCCGGGGCCGGCAAAGGCGGTATCCATCAGGGATGAAGAAACGCCGCAAGCCTGCCGAATTCTTCGAGCGAAAGGGTCTCCGCCCGCCTCCCGAGATCAACGCCGGTCGTGCCGGGAACCGACTCCATCTTCTCTTTGCCTGCACCAAGCTGCTTCAAAGAATTTCTGAGGGTTTTCCTTCGCTGGGAGAACGCGGCCTTGACCACGACCATGAAAAAATTCTCGTCTTCGACAGAAACCGCAGGACGATCGCGCATCAGAAGCGTCATTACGGACGAGTCAACCTTGGGCCTCGGTGTGAAGGCGCCGGGCGGCACATTGAACAGGACCCGCGAAAGCGCATAGAGCTGAACGAGGACCGAAAGAAACCCGTATTCTTTTCCTCCGGGCGGAGCAGCGATCCGCTCCGCTACTTCCTTCTGCAACATGATCGTGAGGCTCTGAAACCTGTCCCGGTGCAAAATCAGCTTTTGAATGATGGGAGTGGAAATATAATAGGGGAGGTTCGCCACGACCTTCCATTTCCCGGGGAGCGATTCGTAGGGATAGTCGAGTGCGTCGGCATGAACGATCTCGACATTCGGGCTGGCGCCGAATTCCCTCTGGAGATGCGGGAGAAGCCGCTCATCGATTTCGAGGGCGAGCACCGCTCCCGCACGTTCGGCGAGCACCCGCGTAAGATGGCCGAAGCCCGGTCCGATCTCCAGCACCTGGTCTCCAGGGCCGATGCCGGCAGCGTCGGCGATTTTTCTAAGGTAGTGCGGGTCCCGTAAGAAGTTCTGGCCCAAGGATTTTTTTGCGCGGATAGCGTCAACCATGGAAAACATACTAACACGAATGGAATAATTTACAAACTGAATTTGTCACGGGACCGTTGCCGGCTGAAGGTGGAGGAGCAGAGTATGAGGGCCGCTGCCTTCAAAAGGCTTTTGCTGCGTTAACCGGATGGCATACTTGCCGGTTCATGATTCTGTTTATTTTTAGCCGTTTTTAGAAGCGCACTTGATAATTATCCCCTATCATTATATAATCCACGGTAATGATCCCCTCTGATTGGGATAATCCCGTTCCAAGTACAGGAAGTCTCCGAGGGGCTGTACAATGGTCGACTTGATCTTGTTGATGAAACGTGTGCTTTCCAGGCTGATATTCAGTACCCCTGAGGGATTATAGACATGGCGTTTACCGGAGATTTAGAACATCTGTCCCTAGTAGACATTATCCAGTTGGTCCACACAACGAGGAAATCGGGTATTTTTTTCGTTCAGGGGAGCAAAGGGGAGAGCAAGATTGTTTTTAGAAACGGATACATCGTCGGTGCAAATCATTTCAACAACAGCGTCCGCATCGGGACCGTCCTGGTAAAGATGGGCGCCATAACCATTGATGATCTCAAGCAGGCATTGGGCGACAAGAAGAATACCTATAAAAAAACATCCCGC
>JAJYKN010000306.1 GCA_021788515.1 Nitrospirota bacterium
GATGGAATCCAGATCGTCGATCTCGATGGAACGGTTGTTTATTCAAATAAGGCCGTGGAGGAGATTTACGGCTTTTCTCCAAGCGAATTGGCGGGCAAACATGTCAATGAAATGAACGCGGACAGGGAATTTGCCGACCGGGTCATTATCCCGCATTTGAAAATGTCGGGGCGATGGAACGGCGAACTGATGGTGGTTCACAAGGACGGCAGGGTCTTTCCCGTCTGGATCTCCACGTCGATGGTCAAGAATGAGCAGGGCAAGCCTATTGCCATGGTGGGCATCATACGCGACGTTACCGAGCAGAAACAGGCGGAAGGGCTCCTGAAGCGGCACCGTGAACAATTGATGAAGCTCGTCGAGGACCGCACGCGGGAACTGACCCAGGCGAATGAGAAACTTCGCAAGGAGATTGAGGACCGGGAGCGGATGGAAGAGGAACTGCTCAAGGCGCAAAAACTGGAATCCCTTGGCATTCTCGCCGGCGGCATTGCTCACGATTTCAACAATCTGCTTGCTTCGATCATGGGGAACATCTCGCTGGCGATGCTCGATATGAAGCGCGAGGACATTCCGTATCGGCAGCTGGAAGCGGCAGAGCGGGCCTCCCTTCGCGCACAGGATCTGACGCGGCAGCTTCTCACGTTTTCCAAGGGAGGTTCGCCTGTAAAAAAGACGACTGCGATCAACGACCTGGTCAAAGAGGCCGCGGGTTTTGCCCTGCGCGGCTCGCGGGTCCGTTATGATTTTTATTTTGCCGATAATCTTTGGCTGCTCGATATCGATGAAGGCCAGATCAGCCAGGTCATTCACAATCTCGTCATCAACGCCGACCATGCCATGCCCGCAGGAGGGGTCATTACGATCCGCTGTGAAAACACCGTGATGACCGGGTCAAACGGGCTTCCGCTTTGTCCGGGGGCCTATGTCAAGGTCAGCGTGCAGGACCACGGAGTCGGGATCGCCCAGGAGCACCTGTCGAAGATTTTTGATCCCTACTTTACCACCAAGCAAAAAGGGAGCGGACTCGGGCTTGCCACGTCTTACTCCATCATCAAGAAACATGGAGGCCATATCATCGCCGAATCGCAATTGGGCGTGGGCACCACCTTTACCATTTATCTTCCCGCGTCGCTGTCCGGCAAGGCATTCAAACAAATCGACGACGTCCAGCTGTTCATTGGGACGGGCAAAATTCTGCTCATGGATGACGAAGACGACGTGCGGCAGACGACGGGCGACGTCTTGAAGCGGCTCGGCTATGTTGTCCAGTTTGCCGATGATGGCGCAGGCGCCGTGGAATTGTACCAGCGGGAGAAAGCAGCGGGGGAACCCTTTGATGCAGTCATCATGGATCTGACGGTCCCGGGAGGGATGGGGGGGAAAGAAGCCTTGCTGAAACTTCTTGAAATAGATCCGAACGTGAAAGCGATCGTGTCGAGCGGCTACTCCAACGACCCCATCATGGCCCATTACCGTGACCACGGTTTTCAGGGAGTGGTCACGAAGCCATACCGCATCAAGGACCTGGGGGAAACGCTCCACTCCGTCCTCATGAACGGGAAACCGGTTTCCTGATGACGGGAATCAGGAACGGGGAATCCCGGGACACGCAAAAGGCGGCGGATGGAGTGGTCTTAAACACGAAAAAGGTTGGGAACATCCCCAACCTTTTTGACGTGACGATATGCTGCGCCGGATGGTTAAATTTGATCTACGTCCACGACCAATCTAATTTTCTGCCCGGCCCGTATCGACGCGCCCAATCCCTTATTCCACCCTTTGATATCAGCGACGGTCACATTGTGCCGTCTGGCGATCTTCGCAAGAGATTCGCCCCGCCTGACCCGGTACAAAATTTTCTGCTGTTTCCCGCCCTGTTCGGGAGTCAGATAACTGATGTTCTGTGATTTCGCGTTGATGTCCAGGGGGATAAGAAGATGCTTGCCGGGAGCAACCCGGTTTCTCCTGAGCCCGTTGATGTCACGGATCGCTTCAAGGGATGTGTTGTAGCGCTTTGCAAGGGATGCCAGCGTCTCTCCTTTTCGAACTTCATGGCGCTCCCACTGTATTTTTTGCTCAGGGGGGACGGCGGCATAATTTGCGAGGAAGACATCCTTCTTGCCAACCGGGATCCTGAGAACGTAATTATCATAATGCGGCGGCGTGATCCATCGCCTGAGTTCGGGATTCAATTCCTTGATCTCTTCATAGCTGCATTCCGCGCAGCGGGCGACAAGACGAAGATCAACGCTCTCTTCAAGCGTGACTTCGTCAAATTTGTACGGAGTGAAGTTGTTCAGGGTAAAGCCGTACGATTCCGGGTTTTTGGCGATGATGGTGGCAGCCATGAATTTGGGCACATAATTTTTTGTTTCCTTGCGGATGTACCGCGAGGCCTTCAAGTCCCAAAAATCATCAGAGCGCGTTCTGAGTACGGCGCGCTGTACTTTGCCGGCGCCTGCGTTGTATGAAGCAAGGGCAAGGGGCCAGGAACCGAAGAGATTGTGCAGGTCTTTCAGGTGCTCCGCCGCCGCATACGTCGATTTCACGGGGTCCTTTCGTTCATCGATCCACCAGTCGATCCTGAGGCCGTAAAGCTTGCCTGTTGCGGGCATGAACTGCCACGGACCGACCGCCTTGCACCAGGAAACGGCGTAGGGATTGAACCCGCTTTCGATCATGGCAACGTAGACCAGGTCTTCGGGCAGGTTTTTCTCGCGAAAAATGTCTTTCATCACGGGGATGTATCTTGCTGAACGGTCGAGCCACCGCTGAAATACATCCCGTCCCCGCGTCTTGAAGTACTCGAGATGATTTTCAACGCTGTCGTTCAAAATCATCGGGATGTTGTAAGGCTTCTCTTCGGTCATCTCGTCGATATTTTCGTCGACTTGGGCCACGTCTTCTGTCGGGGGCTTTAATTGCGCAGGGATGCCGGGAGCCGGGTTCTGAGGAACTGATGACGGATCCGCAGATGCGTTTTGAAAGGAAAAGAGCAGCGTCGCACTAACTATAAGTAAAAACGGGATAATTCTCTGAGACATCGTGCCTCCTGCTTAAATTCAAATTACCCCATTAGGGGCCATTTGTCAAGCCAAAGAACGACATCCTTTAGTGCTATCTCCGGCATTTTTGCCGTTCTTTGCCGCACTGTTTAAATTTTTGCCGGCTCTTTGAACTGACCGGCTTGTATTTCACGTGATTGTTCTGTATTATGGCAAAAATGAAAGACGCATCAATACATGAAATCTTTGCATCTATTCAAGGCGAGGGTCCCTGGATCGGGCAGCGTCATATCTTCGTCCGGTTTCAGGGGTGCGATATCCGCTGCGGTTACTGCGACACTCCTCAGGCAAGTCCGCTTCCGGAAGAGGGGCCCCCCGGACATCCCTGCACTCTTCAGGTCAAGATCGGCCCTGTCGTAAAATATGAGCAGGTCGACAACCCTGTT
>JAJYKN010000307.1 GCA_021788515.1 Nitrospirota bacterium
CGCGAATGCCACAAGCCCGAAGCGGGAAACTCTCCCATAGGTGGGTTTGAGCCCCACAACGCCGCAGCACGACGCGGGCTGCCGGATCGATCCGCCCGTGTCCGAGCCCAATGACCCGATGCATTCCCCCGCTGCAACCGCAGCTGCCGACCCGCCGCTTGATCCTCCGGGGATCCGTTCGAGGTCCCAGGGATTTTTCGTGATAAAGAACCCTGAATTCTCCGTCGACGACCCCATGGCGAACTCATCCATGTTGGGCTTGCCGCACAGAACATACCCGGCCTGTTTCAGGTTCCGCACGACCGTGGCATCGTAAGGCGGCACAAAGTTCCCGAGGATCTTCGATGCGCAGGTGGTCTTGATGCCGTCGGTGCACATGTTGTCCTTCACCGCGATCGGAATGCCGAGAAGCGGCGATGCATCGCCGGCCTTGATGCGCTTGTCCGCTTCCCGGGCCTGGGCGCGCGCGACCTCTTCCGTGACCGTGATGTAGGCCTTGACCTTGTCGTCCACGGCCTTGATCCTGGACAGGACCGACTCGGTAATGGCCTCGGACGTGGTCTCGCCTTTTTTCAGCATGTCATGCAATTCATGGATCGTCAGCTGATAAAGCTCCATTATTTCTCCTTCACCCTGTTGTTTTCATCCACGAGCACGATCCTGGGCTGAAAGGTCTTGAGTTCCTCTTCATTGAAATACTCGTAACAGAAGACGATGACCTTGTCCCCTTTTACGCCTTTGCGGGCAGTGGGGCCGTTCAATACCATTTCCCCGGCGCCCCGCTTTCCCGGAATTACGTAGGTCTCGAATCGTTCGCCGTTATTCAGGTTCGACACGCTCACCTGCTCATACGGAAGCATGCTTGCGGCTTCAAGGAGCAAGGGATCAACGGTCAGACTGCCCTCATAGTCGAGGTTCGAGTCCGTCACAATCGCCCGGTGGATTTTTGATCGAAGCATTAATCTGAACATTGCTCTCCTTATAAACGAGATAAGGATCATGGGTCAAGCAGTGACGAAGTGCTCCTGACCCCTGACTCTACTCGATGATCTTCGGCACTTTGTAATGCCCTGCTGCCTTGTCCGGAGCATTGCTGAGCGCCCGTTCCTGGGAGAGACTCTCCCCCGGCACATCGTCCCGCATCACATTGTTGATGTCCAGCACATGGGACGTGGGTTCCACGCCTTTCGTGTCCAACTCGCTCATTTTCTCCACATAGGTCAGGATGTTCGAGAGCTGGTCGGTCAGCTTTTCCTTTTCCTGCTCCGACAGCTCCAGCCTCGCGAGCTTGGCCACGTGTTCGACTTCTTGTTTTGTAATTTTCATGATGGAAACCTCATTTTGCCACGGAGGCACGGAGCCGCAGAGTTACATCTTGAATCAGTAATTTAAAACCCTATTTTTTTTCCGTGCCTCTGTGTCTCTGTGGCTAGACTTAAATAACTTCCAGATTCGCATACTTCACGGAAAGCGTCTTCACCCCGTGTCCGGGGAAACTCACGCTGATCTTGAGATCATCGCCCGCGCCTTCGGAACGCTGCACTGTGCCGAGACCAAATTTTGTGTGCCGCACGACCGCGCCTTTGTAGTATCGATCTCCGCCTGTTTTCGCTGCAGGAGGAACGGCAACCGGCAACACCGGCGCTTCTTTCCGCGCAGAGGCAAAGGTGGCATTTTCCCAGGGCACCCGGTCGCGGAAGGAATAGGTCGCCGGTGAATCCGTTCCGGAAAATTCCATGGCTTCCCGCGGGATCTCCTGCAGAAAGCGCGACATCAGATTGGACTGCGGATAGCCGTAGAGCCTCCGTTCCAGCGCATGGGTAAGGACGAGACGTTCCTTTGCCCGCGTGATGCCCACGTAGCAGAGGCGGCGCTCTTCCTCCAGCTCCTCTTCGCTCTCAGCGGACCGGGAATGGGGAAAGAGCCCTTCTTCCATGCCCGCCATGAACACCACGGAAAATTCCAGCCCCTTGGCATTATGCAGGGTCATAAGCGTTACCGTGTCAGTGTTCCCGCGGCCGCTGTCCGCTGCGGTCTGCTGTTCGAGATCGGTAATAAGCGCAACCTGGTCGAGGAACGCCGGAAGCGACGCATCGCGGTTCTGCTCCTGGAAATCCTCGGTAGCGGTCATGAGCTCGTTCAGGTTCTCAAAGCGTATCCGCGATTCAATGGTCTTTTCCTGTTCGAGAGCAGCTCCGTACCCGCTCTCCTGAATCACCCTCCGGACCAGGTCCGTAATGGTCAGCGAGCCCAGATCGGCCCGCATCCGCTCCATCATGGCCGTGAATTCCTTGAGCTTCCTTTTTGCCGACGGCGTGACGTCGGTCGTATCCGCGTTCATCACAGCCTGGTACAGCATGAATCCGCCCTGCGCCGCGGCCCGTTCCAGCTTATCCATCGTCGTATCGCCGATGCCGCGCGCGGGAACGTTGATGATCCTTCGCAGGCTGACGATGTCCGCGGGATTCTGGAGCACCCGCAAATAGGCAATGATGTCCTTGATCTCTTTGCGATCGTAGAACCGGAGACCGCCGAAGATCCGATACGGGATCCCCCGGTTGCGGAGCGCGTCCTCAAGTGCCCGCGACTGGGCGTTCGTGCGGTACAAGACCGCGATCTGGCGCAGGCTCCTGCCCTCGTCCGTTTCCTGCTGAACGGTCCGGCAGATGAAGCGAGCCTCGTCCTTTTCATCGAGCGCCTTGTAGCATTTTATCTTATCACCGCCGAGCTTCTGCGTCCACAGTTCCTTGGCTTTCCTGCCGAGATTGCGCGCAACCACCGCGCCGGCGGCGCCGAGGATATTCTGGGTCGAACGGTAGTTCTGCTCCAGCTTGATCACCTTTGCGGCCGGATAATCCTTCTCGAAGTTCAGAATGTTCGAGATATCGGCGCCGCGGAAACGGTAGATGCTCTGGTCGTCGTCTCCCACCACGCAGAGGTTCGCGCGCTTTGCCGTCAGCAGCCGGACGAAACGGTACTGGGCATGGTTCGTGTCCTGGTACTCGTCGATCAGAATATGGAGAAACATCCCCTGGTAGTAGCCGAGAACGTCCTGATGCTGTTCAAAGAGCTTCACCGTGAGCATGAGCAGGTCGTCGAAATCGAGCCCGTCGGACTCCTTGAGTTTTTCCTCGTAGAGCGAGTAGGTCCGGGAAACGGCTTCCTCGAACCCGAAATGGCTGCTCGTCTTATCATAGTGAGCAGCGTCGACAAGGTTGTTCTTGAGGCTGCTGATTCGTGCGCTGATCGCCCGCGGCTGGTACTGCTCGCCGTCGATCCGCAAGTCCGACATGCAGGCCTTGATGAGCGAGGAGCGGTCGGTCTCGTCGTAAATGACGAAGGTCCGCTTATACCCCAGGCGGTCCGCATGCTGCCGCAGGATCCGGACGCAGGCCGAGTGGAAGGTGCTGATCCAGAGCCGGTTGAGCGGCACATCGATCAGCCGC